>JBEVDE010000422.1:0-9728 GCA_040514175.1 Allosphingosinicella sp.
CCATGCTTGTCCCCGTCATTCCGGCGAAGGCCGGAATCCATGAACACCCTCTTTCGCTCCAGCCAGGCCGTCCGTGTTCATGGATCCCGGCCTTCGCCGGGATGACGAGAAGCGTCGCCCTAAGCCGATCAGACCCTAATCGAACGGCGAGTCGTGAGATCCGTAATGGCCGTCGACGAAGTGCAGGTTGGTGGAGAAGGCGTTCAGATTGTCGCGCGCCAGCATCTTCGAGATCTCCCGAAGCCGCTGAGTCATCTTGTCGAGCCGCTCGTTGAGGAGGAAGCTCGCCGAGCGGCCGGTCTGGCGGAACACCTCCGAGCGATGCTCGGCGGGAATGTCGATATAGCTTTCGATCAGCCTCGGCAGGTGGACCGTGCTTATTCTCTCCAGCTCCTGGAGCTCGCTGGTCAGGCCCCGCTGCGCCGCCCGCTCCTGAAGGTCGGCGACCAGGCCGACGATCTGCTCCGCGCGCTTCCTGGACGACTCGGGGATCCGTTCGTCCTCCAGGTTGATCCTGGGCGCGGCCGCCGGAGCCGGCGGCGGCGGCGCGGGCGGAGGGGGCGGCTGGATCAGCCCCAGGGCCTCGAGCAGTCGCTGAAAGATGCCTTTGTTCGCCACAACCCCGTCTCTACGGATCAAAAGGCGATTGATGAAGCCTCTTCAAAGCCTGCCCGGCCGGCCGGCCGGGCATGGGCTCGCCGGCCGCGCAGGTAAGTGGCGGCAATGGCGCGATCGTCGCCCAATATCTGCAGGGCGAACAACCGGTCGTGAAGCGACGCGCCGGCGCAGCGGCGGGCGAGCAGAGGCGTCGCCGCCGGATCGAGGAGGACGAAGTCGGCCTCCTGCCCGGGCAGAAGGCCTCCCACCCGATCGGCAATGCCCATCACGCGCGCGCCGCCCGCGGTGGCGAAATGGAGCGCCCGGAAGGGATCGAGGCTCGCCCCCCTGAGCTGGCAGGTACGGTATGCCTCGCCGAGCGTATGGAGCATCGACAGGGTCGTGCCCGCGCCGACATCGGTGCCGATGCCGAGCTTGAGGGCATGGCGATCGGCCTGGGCCAGATCGAAGAGTCCCGAGCCGAGAAACATGTTGCTGGTCGGGCAGAAAGCGATGCCGGCGCCGGCCTCGGCCATCCGCGCCAGAGCGCGATCGCTCATATGCACGCAATGGGCGAAGACCGAGCGCGGCCCGACCAGGCCGAACCGGTCGTAGACGTCGAGATAGTCGATCGCCTCGGGGAAGCGGCCGGCGACGAACTCGATCTCCCCCGGGTTTTCGGAGAGGTGGGTGTGCATCAGGACGTCGCGGTGAGCGGCGACCATCGCTCCGGCGCCGGCGAGCTGCTCGGCGCTGGAGGTGGGGGCGAAGCGCGGCGTGACGGCATAGCCCAGGCGGCCGCGGCCGCGCCACCGGGCGATCAGCGCCTCGGTATCGGCGCGGCCGGACTCGACGCTGTCGCGCAGCCCCTCCGGCCCCAGATCCATCAGCACCTTGCCGGAGACGATCCGCATGTCGCGAGTCAGCGCGGCCTCGAACAGGGCGTCGACCGAGCCGGGATGGACGGTGGCGAAGACGAGCGCGCTGGTGGTTCCGTGGCGGAGAAGCTCGTCGAGGAAGAAGGCGGCCACCGAATCGGCGTGGCCGCGGTCGGCGAAGGCCTTCTCCGCCGGGAAGATAGGGCGTTCGAGCCATTGCATGAGCTGCTCGCCGTGCGAGGCGATGCGCTCGATCTGCGGGTAATGGACATGGGCGTCGACGAAGCCGGGGACGATCAGTCCGTCGAGCTTTTCGACGGGGACGCCGGCGAAGCTGCCGGCAAGGTCTGAATGGGGCCCGCAGGCGACAACCAGGCCGTCCTCGACGACGAGCAGGCCGTCCTCATGATGGCTGACCGCCTCGGCGCCCGCGATCGCCGGATCCTCAGGAACGCTCAATAGCTCGCCACGCCAGGCCTTCATCCTGAGTCCCCCAGCATGAGCAATTGGGCAAGGGTGGCGATCGCGATCACCTCCGGCTCCCGGCCGCCGATTCCGGGCAGGCCGATCGGGCAGGTCAGGCGGGCGGAGTCGACGCCGTCCGCGGCGAGCCGCGAGACGAAACGGGCGCGCTTGGTCTTCGAGCCGATCAGCCCGACGAAGCGCGCCCGGCCGCCGAGCGCGGAGGCGGTCAGGCGATAATCGAGGCCGTGATCGTGGGTCATGATCAGGACCGCCGAATCGCCGCTCGCCTCGGCCGCGCGAACGGCCATTTCGTCCTCGTCGGCGAGGATCACTCCGGGGATCCCGGCCATTTCGGACCGGCTGTCATACCAGGCGATGGCGAGCGGCAGGCCCGCCGAGCGCCCGGCGAGGGCAAGCCCGACATGGCCCGCGCCGAACAGGAGGACCGGCATGGTCTCGCTTTCGACGGGCTCCAGGAAATGCGCTCCGGCGGTGGGAAGCGGGCCTTTCGCGCCGATCGCTCCCCGGCGAAGGCCGGGGCCCGGATCTGGCTCTGAAACTGGACCCCGGTCTTCGCCGGGGAGCAGCCTTCGCTCGACCCGGTCGGACAGGGTGACTTCGAATGGGCCTTCGCCGTCCGGAACGCTCTCCAGATGCTCGACCAGCAGCCGGACCCGCCCGCCGCAGCATTGGCCGAGCAGCGGGCCGAGCGGATAATCCTGGACCCGCCAGCTTCCCGGTTCGAGCGCGAGGATCGAACGCGCCTGCGCCATGGCCTGATGCTCGAGCCTGCCGCCGCCGATCGAACCGGCGAGGCCGCGTTCGGTCACGACCATGCGCGCGCCCGCCCGGCGCGGAGCGGAGCCTTCCGTCGCGAGGATGGTGACGAGGGCCGCGGGCCCCCGGCTCAGCGCTTCGCGGGCCTGGCGCGTCCAGTCAGCCATCATCGCGCCCTTAAATCCTCCCCTGCCTTTGCAGGGGAGGGGGACCAGGCGAAGCCTGGTGGAGGGGATTTGCCGAGTCCGAAGAACCCCTCCACCGCGCTTCGCGCGGTCCCCCTCCCCGCGAAATCGCGGGGAGGATTTGAGAGATGCCAGCCCGTCACGACGGCCTGCGCGCCCGGAGCTCGTCGATCGCGGCGAGGATTCGCTCCGGCGTGGCCGGGGCATCCAACGTCGGAAGGCCCTTGCCGGGCGCCGCGGCGGCGACGGCCTGGGTCAGGGCCGAGAAGACCGAGATGGCGAGCATCAAGGGCGGCTCGCCGACCGCCTTGGAGCGATGGATCGTGGCCTCCTCATTGTGCCCGCGCTCCCAGATCGCGATCTCCATATGTGCGGGGCGGTCGTTGGCGGTGGGGATCTTGTAGGTGGAGGGCGCGTGGGTGAGCAGCCGCCCGCGGTCGTCGAACACCAGCTCCTCATGGGTCAGCCAGCCCATGCCCTGGATGAAGCCGCCCTCGATCTGGCCGAGGTCGATCGCCGGGTTGAGCGAGCGGCCGACGTCGTGGAGAATGTCGACCGCGACGACCCGATGCTCGCCGGTTAGCGTGTCGATCACGACTTCGCTCAGCGCCGCGCCGTAGGCGAAATAGAGGAAGGGGCGGCCGCTGTGGGTGGCGCGGTCGTAGTGGATCTTCGGAGTGGCGTAAAAGCCGGTCGCGAGGAGCGGGATGCGCGCGAGATGCGCCCGGCGGCAGAGCTCCGCGAAGCTCCACTCGTCCGACCCCTCCTGGCCCGCGGCGAAGGTGTCGAGCCGCTCGCGGATCGTCTCGGCCGCGTCCTTCGCCGCCATGCCGTTCAGGTCCGAGCCCGAGGAGGCGGCGGTGGCGGAGGTGTTGGGGACCTTGTCGGTGCGGGTCGCGCTGACCTTCACCGTTTCGACCGGCACTCCGAACACGTCCGCCACGACCTGGGCGACCTTGATCATCAGCCCCTGCCCCATCTCGGTGCCGCCATGGTTGAGATGGATCGAGCCGTCCGCGTAGACGAGGACCAGCGCCCCGGCCTGGTTGAGATGGGTGGTGGTGAAGCTGATCCCGAACTTCACGGGCGTGAGGGCGAGGCCCTTCTTGAGGATTGCGTGGCCCGCGTTGAACGCCTCCACCTCGGCCCGGCGCGAGGCATAGCCGGCCCGTTCGGCCAGCTCCGCGATCAGCTCGGGCGCGACATTGTCCTCGACCGTCATGTGATAGGGCGTCACGTCGCGGCCGGGGCCGTAGAGATTGGCCTGGCGCACCGCCAGCGGATCGAGCCCGAGATGGGCCGCGATCGCATCCATCACCCGCTCGATCGCCATCATTCCCTGCGGCCCGCCGAAGCCACGGAAGGCGGTGTTGGAGACGGTGTGGGTCTTGAGCCGGCGGCTGAGGATCTCGACCGCCGGCAGATAATAGCAATTGTCGGCGTGGAACATGGCGCGGTCGTTGATCGCGAGGCTGAGATCGACCGTGGCGCCGCAGCGCGAGGCGAGATCGAGCTTGATGCCCTCGATCCGGCCCCGGCCGTCGAAGCCGACGTCGTAACCCGCGGCGAAATCGTGGCGCTTGCCGGTCATCGCCATGTCGTCGTCGCGGTCGGCGCGGATCTTGGCCGGGCGCCCCGTCTTCGCGACGGCCAATGCGCAGGCGGCGGCATAAGCGGCGGCCTGGGTCTCCTTGCCGCCGAAGCCGCCACCCATCCGCCGGACCTCGACGGTCACATCGGCGCTGCTGAGGCCCAGCAGATTGGCGATCAGATGCTGGACTTCGCTCGGATGCTGGGTCGAGCTGACGACATGGACCTGGCCCCGCTCGCCCGGAGTGGCCAGCGCCGCCTGGCCTTCGAGGTAGAAATGCTCCTGCCCGCCCATCTCGATCGATCCGGAAAGGCGGTTGGCCGCCCCCTCGATCGCCGCTTGGGCGTCGCCCCGCGCCATGCGCTGCGGCGCCTCGAAATCGGAGTCCGCCGCCAGCGCCCCGGCGATGGTGACAAGGGCGGGAAGCGGCTCGGTCTCGATCCTGGCCAGACGCGCCGCGATTCGGGCGGCGCGATTGTTGACGGCGGCGACGGCGAACAAAGGCTGGCCGGGATAGAGGATCTCCTCCTCGGCGAAGAGAAGGTCGTCGTGGAAGACGGGGCCGACATTGTTCTCGCCGGGTATGTCGGCGGCGGTGAAGACCGCCACCACGCCCGGCGCGGCTCGTACCGCGGACAGATCGAGGCCGGTCAGCCGGGCATGGCCGTCGGCGGCGAGGCCGAAGGCGAGATGGAGCGTGCCCGGCGCCTCGGGCAGATCGTCGACATAGGCGGCGGCGCCGGCGACATGGAGATCGGCGCTGTCGTGCGGCAACGGCCGGTAGACGGCGCCGTCAGACATGGAGCACGCTGACCGGCTCGTGCCGCTCCGCCCAGATCCGGCGCAGCAGATTGGCGGCGACCTTGCGGCGGTAGGCGGCGGAGCCTCGCAAATCGTCGAGCGGCGCGTAATCGTCCGCGAGCGCCCGAGCGGCAGCCTCGACCGTCGCCTCGGTCCAGGCCCGGCCGGTCAGCGCGGCTTCGCATCCCGGCGCTCGTGCGGGGATGCCCGCCATGCCGCCGAAGGCGACCCGCGCCGCGGCGACGATGCCGCCCTCGATGCGCAGCGCGAAGGCGCCGCAGACTCCGGAAATGTCGCTGTCGAACCTTTTGGAGAGCTTGACGATCCGGATGAGCAGGGCGGGCGACGGCCGGGGAATGCGGACGCTCTCGACGAACTCGCCGGGGGCGAGATCCTGCTTGCCGTAGCTCAGGAAGAATTTCTCGAGCGCGAGGGTGCGGCGCTCGCTTCCGCGCCGGAGCGTGAGCTCGGCGCCGAGCGCGATCAGCGCCGGCGGCATGTCCCCGATCGGCGAGCCGTTGGCGATGTTGCCGCCGATCGTGCCGGCGTTGCGGACCTGGACTCCGCCGATCCGGCGGACGAGCTCGCCGAGATCGGGATGAAGGCGGGCCAGCGCCTCGCGGGCTTCGGAATAACGGATCGCCGCGCCGAGCGTGAGCGCCTCCGAATCCTCCTCGATCCGCCGCAAATCGGCGATGTCGCCGATGAAGACGGTCGGCCCCAGGTCGCGAAGCTGCTTGGTGACCCAGAGGCCGACGTCGGTGGCCCCGGCGACGATCCGGGTTTCGGGACTCTCCAGCAGGAGGTCGGCCAATTCGTCGGCGGTGCGGGGATGGCCGTAGGCGGGCTGTAGCGCGCGCAACGCCTCGAGCGTGCCGTCCTCCTCTTCCGCGGCCGCCGGTACGGCTTCCCCCGCCGCCAGGATCGGACCGTAGCCGGTGCAGCGGCACAGATTGCCCGCGATGACCTCGCCGACGGGCACACCCCGCGTTCCCGCCGCGCCGAGGCTCCGGCCGTAAAGCGACATCACGAAGCCGGGCGTGCAGAAGCCGCATTGCGAGCCGTGGCGCTCGACCAGCTCGCGCTGGACGGGATGAGTACCGCCCAGGCTCTCGACGGTCCTCAGCGCCTTGCCGTCGAGCATCGGCAGGAAGAGGATACAGGCATTGACCGCACGCCATTCGACCGCGTCGCCCGCCATCTCGCCGAGCAGCACGGTGCAGGCGCCGCAATCGCCTTCGGCGCAGCCTTCCTTGGTGCCGGTGCGGCGGAGCGTGTAGCGCAGATAGTCGAGGACGGTGCCGGTGGGCTCGACGTCTTCGACCTCGACCATTTCGCCGTCGAGAAGGAAGCGGATCATTTCGGCGTTCCCGCGGCGATCCAGGCGCCGAGCTTCTGCCGCTCGGCCGGGGTCATGCCGGTGGGATTGCCGAGCGGCATCGCCTGGGAGTCCACCGCCACCCGCTTGATCCGGGCCGACGCGGCGCTGACATGGTCCCAGCTGTCCAGGGCCACGCCGAGCGGCGGCGGGCCCGCATTATGGCAGCCCGCGCAATGGGTCGCCAATATCGGCTCGATCTGGGCGTAGGTGAGATTCCGGGCAGGGCCCGACGCGCCCTTCTTCTCCAGCGTGACATAGGTGACGCTGGCGAAAGCGAGCGCCGCCGCCGCCGCGATCGCCGGGCCCGTCGCCTTGCCGCGGCCGCGCAGGTTGAAGACATGGCGGACCGCCACTCCGGTCAGGCCGAGCAACGCGAGCACCAGCCACGGCCGCTCGGCGCCGTAGGTCATCGGATAATGGGGGCTGATCATGATGAACAGCACCGGCAGGGTCATGTAATTGTTGTGCAGCGACCTTTGCTTGGCTTGCGCGCCCAGTTTCGGATCGGGGGTGCGGCCGGCGATCAGGTCGGCGACGACCTTGCGCTGGTTGGGGATGATGATGAGGAACACATTGGCGACCATCACCGTGCCGATGATCGCGCCGACGTGAAGATAGGCCGCCCGGGAATTGAACAGTCCATCGAGCATGATAGCGGCAAGCAGCAGGATGACGAACCAGAAGGCGCCGAGCGCGAGGTTGATTGAGCCCACCGGCGAGCGGCACAGGCCGTCATAGACCAGCCAGCCCAGCGCCAGCGCGGCGAGGCCGATGCCGATCGCCGCCGCCGGGCTCAGCGGCGCCTTCGCCGGATCGATGAGGAAGCTCTGAGCGCCGGCATAATAGACCAGCACCAGCAGCGAGAAGCCGCTGATCCAGGTGAAATAGGCCTCCCATTTGAACCAGTGCAGATGCTCCGGCATCTTGCTCGGCGCGACCTGGTATTTCTGATTGTGGTAGAAGCCCCCACCATGAACCGACCACAATTCGCCCGAGGCGTCGCCCTCGGCCGGCCTCACCAGATGATTGTCGAGCCAGACGAAATAGAAAGACGAGCCGATCCAGGCGATGCCGGCGGTCAGATGCAGCCATCTTATCGCGAGGTTGAGCCATTCGGCGAGGTCGAAGCCCATGGCTCAGCTGCCCCGGTAGGTCGAATAGCCGTAGGGCGAGACGAGCAGTGGCACGTGATAATGGCCGCCGTCCGCCGCGATTCCGAAATCCACCGTCACCTCGTCGAGGAACGGCGGATCGGGCAGAGCTACCCCGGCCCCGCGGAAATAGGCCGCGACGGCGAAGCGGATCGCGTAGCGCCCGGGCGGGAGCGCGCTCTGCAGAAGCTCGGGGCAGCGCCCGTCGGCATTGGTGATGCCCCGCGCAATCTCGCCTTCCGGTCCGCTCAGCGCCACATTCATTCCCGCCGCGGGCCGCCCGTGCATGGTGTCGAGCACATGGGTGGAGAGCGTGCTCATGCCATATCCTCGAGGCGCAGCCGCACGATCTCGCCTATCTGCTCCAGGGCCGTCGCGATCTCGGTGTCGCGGTCGTTGGCGAGGCGTTTCTCCATCGCCGCGAGGATGCCCGCTTTGTCCGTCAGGCGCACGCAGATGATGAAGGGAAAGCCGAATTTGTCGCGATAGGCGGCGTTGAGCGCGTGGAAATGGTCGAACTCGGCCCGGGTGAGCCGGTCGAGCCCGGCGCTCGCCTGCTCGGCGGCGCTGGCCTTGGTGAGGCTGCCGTCGACCGCCGCCTTGCCGGCGAGCTCGGGATGGGCCCGGATCAGGGCGAGCCGCTCCTCGGGCGTGGCCTCGTCGACCACGGCCATCAGATCGGCATGCCGGTCTCCGGATGACGGCCGCGCGCCGGCGCGGGCCTCCACCCAGGGCGAATGTTCGAAGAGGGCGGTCATCGGACGACCTTCCCGACCAGTCTCAGCCGGCTCACGCCCCCGTCGGGAATGATGTTAAGCCGGACGAAGCGGACCGGGCCGAGATCGGCGAGGCCGTCGCGGAAGACGTGGACCTTGTCGGCCTCGAGCTTCACTTCCGGCAGGAGCAGCGGCCAGCTTTCCGACTGCGAGGCGATCTCCTCGGGCGAGCCGGACGCGACGCGCGCGGCCTGGAGGAAGCATCGGTCCGGATAATTGCCTTTGAAATGGGCGGTGTCGACGACGACTTCCTCGATTCGCCCCCAGGCGCCCAGCTCCAGCACCGCCCAGTCATGTCCGGCCTCGCGGCGCCGCCTCGTCTCCCACCCGTCGCCCATGTCCAGGCCTCGTCCGGGCGCCGTTAGGTTCTCGATGCGTCCGTAATGCTCGTCGTTGGCGACGATCCCTCGGCCGCCATTCTCCATGGCCAGCAGATCGACGCGGGCGCCGGCGCTGATCTTGAACAGGTCCTTGGCGACCCGCCCCCACACGCGCAGCCGGGCGATTCCGCCGTCCGGAAAGATATGCAGGCGTATGTGGGTGACCGACTGATCATGCTCGACGGCCACGTAGACCCGGTCGTTTCCGTTGAGAGCGAGGCGCGGCGTGACCTTCGTCCATCCGGCCTGCTCGTCAGGAACCGCGTCGTCGCTCCGGCAGACCTCGATCTCGGCGCCTGGCGGATAATTGCCGGTGAAATGCCTTGTGTCGATCTCAAACCCGGCGACCTGCCCCGGAACGCCCAGGCGGATCACGCACCAGTCGTGGCCGGGAACGCGCTTGCGGCGGCTCTCCCAGCCGTCCATCCACTTGCCGTTCTCGTCATAGAGGCCGGGAACGAAGACGGGTTCGGACGGGTCGATCAGCCGCGCCTTGTCGGCGAAGAAATCGTCGGTCGCGTAGGTCACCTCGGCACCGAGCCGGGGCTGGGCGAGGTTCACATAATGCCGGCGCAGGTCCTCAAGCATCGGGGTGCGCCGAGCGCCAGTGGCGGGCGATGTCGATGCGCCGGCAGAACCAGACGTCCTCATGGCCGAGCGCATGCTTCAGGAACCGCTCGAGCCCGGCGAGCTTGCCCGGCCGGCCGGCGAGCCGGCAGTGGAGCCCGACCGACATCATCTTCGGC
>JBEVDE010000459.1:0-12304 GCA_040514175.1 Allosphingosinicella sp.
ATCTCCCCTCCCTGAAAGGGAGGGAGCTTAGCTCGCTTTCCTCACGCCTGCTCCGAAGCCGAACAGGCGCTGGAGCGATTTGTCGAGCATCAGCAATTGCCAGAGCAGCCGGCCATGCTCCTCGCGGCCGGAGCGGTGGGCGGCGGCGAGCCGGGCGATGACGGCGGGCTCGAAGCAGCCGAGCTCGGCCAGGGCCGGGCTGTGGGCGATGGCCGCGGCCTCGCCCGCCAGCGGTCCCCGGAACCAGGCGCTGACCGGCGTGACGAAGCCCATCTTGGTCCGGTTGAGCACCTCGTCCGGAAGATAGCGGCGGAGCGCCCGCTTCATCAGCCATTTGCCCGAGCCGCCGCGAAGCCGCATGCCGGCGGGCAGGCGCGCGGCAAACTCGACGAAGCGGTGGTCGAGCAAGGGCTCGCGCGCCTCGAGGCTGACCGCCATGCTGGTCCGGTCGACCTTGGTGAGGATGTCGCCCGGAAGCCAGATCTTGAGGTCGGCATATTGGGCGCGCGAGAGCGAATCGTGAGCCGGCGCCCCGGCCATCGTCCTGACATAGCGATCCTCGGCCCGGTAGATGCCGAGAAAGCGCTTGAAGATAGGGGTGTAAAGGCTTGATCTTATAGGCCTTGGCGTCACACCGACCGCCGCGGCATAGGCTTCGCCGCCGTCCTGGCCGAGGGCCTGGAGGGTGGTCTTGGCGCGCAGGAAGCGGGGCGCCCAGTCGAGCTTGGGATAGAGATTGCCGACCGCTCCGAGCATGCCGCGCGCCGGTCCCGGCAATAGTCCACGCACCCGCTCCTCGGCGGCGAACATCCGGTAGCGGCGATAGCCGGCGAAGGCCTCGTCGGCGCCGTCGCCGGACAAGGCGACCTTGACCGTCTCGCGCGCCAGCTCGGAAACCCGGTAGGTGGCGAGGGCGGAAGCGTCGGCGAAAGGCTCGTCGAACGCATCGGCCAGGGTGTCGATCAGTCCGAAATCGGCCGCGGCGACGATCCGGCTGCGATGGCTTGTGGCGAAGCGCCCGGCGACCAGGGCCGCCCATTGCGATTCGTCATGGCCGGCTTCGTCGAAGCCGATCGAGCAGGTCTCGACCGCGGAGCGGCTCGCTTCCGCCATCAGGGCGACCACCGCCGAGCTGTCGACCCCGCCGGAGAGGAAGGCGCCGAGCGGGACGTCGGCGACCATGCGCGAGCGCACCGCGGCCTGGAGCCGCTCGACCAGCTCCTCCTCCAGCGCCTTCGAAGAGGCGCGGGACGGGCTGGAGAAATCGACGTCCCAATATTGCACCGGCTTCGGCACGAGCCGTCCGCGCCGGACCAGCAGATAATGGCCGGCGGCGAGCTTCCTGACGCCCTCGACCATGCAATTGTCGTCGGGGACGTAGCCGAACGCCAGATAATCGTCGATCGCGGTCCGGCTCGGAGTCCGCCGCAGAAGCGGATGGGCGAGCAGCCCCTTCAGCTCCGAGGCGAAGACCAGAGCGTCGTCCGGCAGCGTCGTCCAGTAGAGCGGCTTCACCCCGAGCCGGTCGCGGGCGAGGAAGAGGCTGTCCTGGTCCCTGTCGTAGAGGGCGAAGGCGAACATGCCGTTGAAGCGGGCGAGGCAGTCCGGGCCCCATTGCCGCCATGCCGCCAGAATCACCTCGGTATCGCTCTCCGTCCGGAAGCTGTGGCCGAAGGCTTCGAGCTCCCCCCTCACCTCGCGGAAATTATAGATTTCGCCATTGTAGCTGAGCGCCAGAGCGCCGTCCGCCGAGAGCATCGGCTGGTCGCCCGTGGCGAGGTCGATGATCGACAGCCGCCGGTGCCCCAGTCCGATCCCCGGCGCCGTCCACACGCCGCTTCCGTCGGGGCCGCGATGGGCGAGCACATCCGCCATCGCCCTCACCCTTTTCGGGTCGACGGGCTTGGGATTGCTTACATAGAAGAGGCCGGCGATGCCGCACATCGTTCAATCCCCTGCCAGCCCGGCGGCCCGGTCGGCAAGAGGCGCGACCGGTCCGAGGTCGCGCAGGAAGGCGTCGATCGCCGGCCTCGGGCTCAGGCCGTCCGCCGGCGCCTCGGCCGCGACGAGCAGAGCCACCGCCCGCTGCGGCCCGCCGAGCAGCCTGACCCTGACGGTCTCCAGCTTGACCCTCGTCGCGCTGCCGGTGACGATCCCGCCGACTCGATAATAGCTCACCACCTCGCGGACCTTGCCGTGCGAGCCGATCCGCTCCGCCTTGCCGTCCGCCGGCGCCGGCGCCTCCCCGGTCCACGACCAGGCGCCGTCCTCGTCCGAGGCGCCCTGGCCGTAGCCGACGAGCTCGCGCCCCTCGCTCTGCCGGGCGAAGACGACGATGGCGAGATCGACCTGCTGCCCGGCGGAATTGCGGTAGCGCGCCTGCCTTATCCGGTCGGCGCCGGCATAATGCGGCTGCCAGTCGAGCGAAGCGGGCAGCCGGGTCCAGCCGGCGACGTCGGGAAGCGGCGAATCGGGCACGGCGCGGGTCCCGGCGGCGGCGACGACGCCCGACCAGGCCGGGGCGATCGCGGCGAGGACGATGGCGATCGCCGCCCCCTGCGCCGCCCGGGTCGGGCGGCCGGGCCTCGTGCCCGGGGCCTGAAGCCCGGCGGGATCGAACCAGCGCGCGTTCGGCGCCCGGTCGAAGAAGGGCCAGGCGGCCGCCACGATCAGGGCGATGACGATGGCGAAGAAGATCCAGCCGTAGACGAGATGGTCGATCCCGACGGCGACCTCGTTGTTCGTCCGCCAGGCGATGTAGATGGTGCCGAAGGCCCTCACCCCGTTGGCGAGCACCGAGACGGCGAGAGCGAAGGCGACGAACGCCAGCCGCCGCGGCCAGGCCCGGAAGCAGAGGTTGGCGGCGAGCGCGCCCAGCGCCGCCATCGCCACCAGGAAGCGCACGCCCGAGCAGGCCTCGGCGACCCGGAACAGCCCGGTCGGGGTGGAGATGAAGATGCCCTCGATATGCGCCGGGACCCCGGTCGCGGCGAGCAGGGCCATGCTCATCCTCGCGGTCAGGATCTGCAGCGGCGGCACCAGCTCCTCGCCGAACGGCACCAGGAAGACGGCGTAGAAGATCGGGAAGGCGAGCGCCCGGGCGAGAGCCTTGCCGAGGCCGGCGATCACGATCCCCTGGAGCATCAGGACGAGCCCGAAATGGCGAAGCAGCGCGGCATTGCCCGCCTCGCCGAGCAGCCAGGCGGCCGCGCCCGCGCCCACCAGGACGAGCCCCGGCGCCCACGCCCGAGGCGCCAGCGCCACGAGGTCGGGCAACCGCTGCCAGACGAGCCAGGCGATGATGGGCAGGACCAGGAAGCAATGGTTGAAGGTGGTGCTGGTCCACCAGAGATCCGCCATGTCGAGGAGGTCGCGCGCGAACAGGAGGAGGATCGCCGCCGCCGCCGCTCCGAGGGCGACGAGATGGCTCCGCCAGGCCTGAGCCAGCGGATCGGCGCGGACGATCGGGAGAACCGCCGTCATGCCGCCGCCTGGCGCTCGGGCAGGCCGACGATGGCGCCGAGCGGCGCGAGCCGCGCCTCCCAGCGATAGGCCTGCTCCATGCGGCGGCGCGCGGCCCCGCCCAGCGCTTTCGCCTGCTCCGGATCGTCGAGAAGGCCGGCGATGGCCTCGGCCTGGGCTTCGGCCCCGGCGGCGACGAGGAGGTGGCGGCCGGGCTCGGCCTCGATGCCCTCGAAGGCGGCGGGCGAGGCGACCACCGGCCGGGCCATCGCCATCGCCTCGAGCACCTTGTTCTGGATTCCGCGCGCGATCCTCAAGGGCGCCGCGACGACGTCGGCCGCGGCCAGCCAGGCGCGCACGTCCGGAACCGCGCCGGTGACGATGATCCCCGGCCCGGCGAGCCTGAGCGCCGCCTCCGCCGGCTTGCGGCCGACGATGGCGAAGCGCGCTCCCGGGAGCCTCGGCATCACCTCCCCGGCGAACCAGCGCACCGCGTCGATATTGGGGGCGTAATCCATCTGGCCGGTGAACACGATCAGGGGAGAGTCGCGCCACTCCCCCACTCCCTCTCCCGCTTTCGCGGGAGAGGAGGTGCCCAAGCCGAAGGCTTGGGAGGTGAGGGTCTGTACACCGGATTCAGCAAGACCCTCACCTCCCACCGCTTCGCGGTGCCCCCCCCCTCTCCCGTAAGGACGGGAGAGGGGAAGGAAGGCCGCCTCCGGATCGTAATAATCGAGGTCGACCCCGTTCTGGAGGGCGCGGATGTCGGCCCCCGCGAGCCCGCTCCGCCGCCTGAACAGGGCCGCCTCCGCCTCGCTGACGAACAGGCTGACGTCGGCCCGGGCCGCCACCTCCCGCTCGAACGCGGCGAGCAGCCGGCCCTCGCGGCGGTGGATCGGCGCCATCGCCCCGCCCTGCGCTCCATAAGCCTCGAACTTGGCCGAATCGACGTCGCCGAAATCCATCACGAAGCGGGCCCGGACGCCTTCGGGGACGAATTGCGCCATCTGCCCGGAGAAAGCGAAGATCGTGCCGATGCGGCCGCTCGCCAGCAGCCGCTCGACGAAGCCGCGCAGCGCGGCGCTGTCGAACAAAGCGAGCGACACCGGCCGCCCTTCGACCAGGGCGCGAGCGCCGGCGGCCACGCGCGAGGTCCGCCGGACCTCGACATGCGCCTCGCCCAGCGCCGGCCCGATCGCCTCGCGCAGGCCGGCGAGATGCGCGGCGTCCTCCTCGTCGTCGGCGAGGCAGGCGAGATGCACCCGCCCGAGGCCGGCGAGATGCTTCAGCTCGTGGAAGGTGCGGATCTTGTCGCCGCGGTCGGGCGGGAACGGGATTCGGTGGGCGAGGAACAAGGTGTCGGCCATCAGCCGAGGCCCCTCGCCAGAACGGGTCCGAGCCGGTTCGAAGCCCAGAGCGGAAGCCGCTTCCAGGCCTCGACCTTGAGCCGGTTCTTCGGGCTCAGCGGATTGATGTCGCGCGGCGCACTGCCGGGCGCGGTCCGGATCCCGTAGCGCAGCGGCTCGGGCTCCATGCCCCAGTTCATCTTGAAGCTGTGATTGCCGCTGCCGACCTTCGAGCGGCCGAAATCGAAGCGGGTGCAGCCGCGCCGCGAGGCGTTGCACATCGTCTCGAAATACATGAGCTCGCTTCCGAAACAGTCGCGCGCCGCCGTCGTCCCTCCGCCCCAATAAGGATGGACGATGCCCTTGAAGTAGAAATTGAGGACGCTCGCGACCGGCTCGTCGCCCTTGAAGATGGTGACGATGTCCGCCGCCTCGCCGAACAGGTCGAGCATCGAGTCGAACAGCCGGCGCGGAAAGACGGGCGAGCCGAGGTTGCGCATCGATTCGCCATAGACCCTGAAGAAATCGGACCGGTCCGCCGGGCCGGCGCCGATCCTCACGCCGAGCTCAAGCGCCCGCGCCCGCCTGACCCCGCGGTGGCGGCGCTTGATCGACTTCAATATCGCCTCCTCGCCCTCGGGCAGGTCCATGGCGAAGCCGACATAGACGTCGTCGCGAACCGCATAATCGGCGGGAAACGGGCCTCCGCGAAGCTCGAGGGCTGGGCAGCCGAGCCGGTCGGCGAGCCCGGCGGCGGCGGCGAGAAGGGCGCCCTCGGCGGCGGCATCGTCGGCGATCACGCCGCCGCCGGTGCCGAAGCCGGCCGAGACGAGGGCGCGGCCGAACAGAGCCGAGCGGACGTCGGTCAGCGGCAGGCAGCCGGCGAGCGCTCCGCCGGGGCGCTCGGCGAGCAGATAATGGCCGCGCTGGCCGCAGCCTTGCTCGACCGCGAGGCTCCACTGCGGACGGTGGAAGAAGACGGAGTGCGGATGCGCGGCGACATAGGAATCGATCCGGGCGCATTCGCCGGGGTCGGACAAGTCGGCGGGGCGCACCGCCAGGGCCGTGATCGGCGAATGGAGGGTCACGACAATCTCTCCCGTTCCCGCTCGACCACTTGGTCGGTGCGGCCCCAGCCATGGGCCCTGAACAATTTCAGCAGCTTGGGCCGCATCGCCGAGAGACGGCTGTAATGGCGAAGCCGCGATCTGAGCGGCGCGCCGGCGACCCGGGGCTGGCCGGGATCGATCTCCCAGGGGTGGAAATAGAAGACGGCGGGCCGGCTCTCCTTGCGGTTCACCCGGTCGATCGCCCAGCTCGAGAAACGATAGGGCAGGAGCCGGAAGAAGCCCCCGCCCCCCGCCGCCAGCCGCCGCCCGCCGAGCTCGACGGTGGTTACCGGAAGCTCGATCAGCGCGGAGCCCGGAAGCGGCCGGTGGGCGAAGCGCGGCGCCTCGCGCCAGCCATAATGGTCGTGCGCGACAGGAGCGACGCTCGAGGAATAGGCATAGCCTTCGTCGGCGAGGATGGCGTGCGCCCAGGGCGTGCGCGCGTCGATCGAGAAGCTCGGCGCCCGATAGCCCGTCGGCTCGACTCCGGCGGCCTTCGAAATGGCGGCGTGGGCCCGGCGCAGGTCGGCCCGGAAGCCCGCCTCGCCCAGGTTGAAGACCCTTTGATGGTCCCAGCCGTGGCTGGCGATCTCATGCCCCTCCGCGGCCGCCCGGCGGATCAGCGCCGGATGGCGCTCGGCGACCCAGCCCAGAGTGAAGAAGGTGGCCTTGACCCCCGCCTCGGCGAACAGGTCGAGCACCTTTTGGCCGTTGCGCTCGACCCGCTGCTCGAGCCCGTCCCACTGGTCGCGGCGGATCACGCCCTCGAACGCGCCGACCTGGAACCAGTCCTCCACGTCCACGGAAAGGGCGTTCAGCATTTTACTTCCTTAATTCCTCCCCGACATTTGTCGGGGAGGGGGACCGCGCGAAGCGCGGTGGAGGGGCTCTTCGGCATCGGCAGAACCCCTCCACCAGGCTTCGCCTGGTCCCCCTCCCCGCGAAATCGCGGGGAGGAATTATGATATCTAAGCCGCATTGCTTCGGCGCGGTTGGCTTTCGTTCTCGACCCAGTCGAGCAACACGGTCAAGACTCGGCGCACCGCCGCTTCCTGCTCGTCGAGGCGCGCCTCGATCGCCGCGATCCTTTGCTCGATCGACGGGTCGCCCGCGGGCCCGGCCGCTTCGGCCGCCCGGCGCAGCGGCAGGACTCGCTTGGAGGCGCTGGCCGGCCGGTCCGCCGCCATGTCGGCCGCCACCGCCTCGACGTCGTCGCCGCCGATCGTCTCGAGCCGCTCGACTCCGGCATAGAGGAGGAGGCGGTTGGCGAGCTGGTTGAGCTTGCGCGGAACGCCGCCGCTATGGCGGTAGAGCGAAGCGAAGGAATCGGACTCGAAGGACGGCCGTCCCTGCCAGCCGGCCACGGCGAGGCGATGGACGACATAGGATTCGATCTCATTGGCCTCCATCGCCTCGAGATGATGGCTCGCGATGACCCGCTGGCGAAGCTGCTCGAGGCTGTCCTCGGCCGCGACCCGATCCCTGAACTCGGGCTGGCCGAGCAGGAAAATCTGAATGAGCGCACGACCCTGGCTGGTGAAGTTCGAAAGCATGCGAAGCTCTTCCAGCGCCGAGACCGGAAGGTTCTGGGCCTCGTCCACGACCAGCAGGGTGCGCTTGCCCCCCCCCGCTTCCTCGCGAAGCCTCTGCTCGATCCGGTCGAGCAATTGCGCCTTGGCGACCCCGCCGGTCTCGAGCCCGAGCCCTTGGGCGGCGAGCCGGAGCATGTCGTCGCCTTCGACCTGGGTCGAGACCAGGCTGATCGCATTGAGGCGCTCGCGGTCGATCGTCGCCATCAGATGGGCGACGAGGGTCGACTTGCCGGCGCCGATCTCGCCGGTGATGACGATGAAGCCCTCGCCCTGGGCGAGGCCGTAGCCGAGATAGGCCATCGCCTTCTTGTGGGTGCGGCTCTCATACCAGTAGCGCGCGTCCGGCGTCAGCTGGAAGGGGCGCTCCGAAAGGCCGTATTGGTCGGTGTACATCGTGCGGTGCCTCTAGAAAGTGTAGCGCAGGCCGACCAGGATCGAGCCGTAGCTGGCGTCGAACTCCCCGGCCTGGGTGGTGTAGAGCCCCGCCGCGATCTGCGCCTGGAGCCGGTCCCGGAAGATGTTGCGATAATAGCGGCCGGTGAGACCCGCTCCGAAGCTGGCGTCGGCGTCGGTGATGCCGCTGTCGAACCAATTGGCGTAAGCGTTAAGATCGTAGCCCGAGCTCCGCGTCAGCCGCCGGCCGAGATTGCCCTGCAGGCTGAAGCTCTGGTCGGTGACCCCGTTCAGGGCGAACAGGCTGCTGTCGGGCGCGAGATATTTGCGGTTGGCGTAGCCGGCGCCCAGCCCCATCGTCCAGGGCCCCCGCACCGACGAATATTGAAGGCTGGCGCCGCGGTTGCGGAAGTTGAAGTTGCTGATCGACTGGAAGGCGTCGCCGAAGCAGCGGCCGGTGCCGGGATCGTTTCCGAAGACGCAGCCGGCGCCGGTCAGCGCACCGTTAGACGGTGTCTGAAACTTCGTCGGCAAGCCATTGAGATCAGCTACTAAAAGCCTGCCGAAGCTGCTTACGCTGTCATAGACGGAGGCGTTGAGCGCGGAGCGGCTGTCGAGCTTGTGCGAGAGCGAGGCGGTGAAGCTCTCGCCGCCGTAGCGCCACCCGCCCCGGGCCTGGAGCTCGGTCCGGGGGCTCGGGCGCCAGATGATCCCCGCGTCCCACATGATCCCGTCCTCGTCGACCGTCTTGAGGCGCGGCCTCGAGGGGTCGGGGATGAGGTTGCCGCCGGGCGTGAGCACGGGCAGGCCGCCGGAGTCGCGCAGGAAATCCTGCTGCGAGCCCTGCATCGTCTCGTAGCCCACGCCGCCGGTGACGGCGAGGGTGGGCGAGACCGGGACGACGACGTCGCCGCGGACATATTGGGCCTCGAAGTTCGAATCCAGCCGGTTCATGTCCTCGCGGACATAGCCGGCGCCCACCGTCCAGCCGAAGGGCAGCCGGCCCGGCGCCATGCCGAAGCTGACGGTGGCGTTGTGGACGGTGCTGCTCGAATAGCGGTCGACCCGGGGCGCGCCCGGCGGCAGGCCGGCCAGGCTGTGGTCGTCGACCTTGACGTAGCCGAGGCGATAGCTGGCGCCGACCGAGACCGGCCCGGCGTGGGTGGTGAGGGTCGGCCCCGCATAGGCGCTGTAGACTTCGGCGATGTTGGCGCTGTCGATCGTCCGGGCGGAGGCCACTGGAAGCCTGATGTCGGCATGGGTGCGCGCCGCCATGGCGCCGGCGTCGAGGCTGAGAACGCCCGGAATCGCCTCGAAATGGGCGGCGGCGAGGCCGCTGACCACGTCATGATCGTTGAGACGGTCGTTCCAGCCGACCCGGTGCTGATAGTCGACGGCGATCGTCGCCTGGACCCGCCGGGTGGCGATCGACGCGTCGAGGCCGCCGCCGACTCCGGTATAGGTGAGCACCTCGCCCCGGTCGAAGTCCATCGTCGCGACCTGCTCGACCTGGAGATAGGGGTGGATGCTGGAGCGCGGCTCGCCCTGGACGGCGACCGCGCCGGCGATCAGGCTGACCCCCGCCGCTGCTGCGATACCAAGCCAACTGCGACCCGCAAGTCTCTGGAAGAAAGCCTGTTTCATTGGCCGTATCCATAATAGGAGCCGAACCGGCGGCCGGTGGCGGCGAAGCCCGTGCCGTTGAGCAGCAGGCTGATCTGGGGGCAGCCCGAAAGCAGGCCGGCGGCCTCCTTCAGATCGGCCTCATGGGTCTGGTCGGCGCGCACGACGAGGAGGAGCTGGCCGACATGGGCGGCCAGCGCCGCCGCCGCCGAGGCCATCAAAGCAGGCGGGGAATCGAAGATCACGATGCGCTTCGGCCGGCCCTGGGTAAGCCGTTCCAGCACCCGCGCGGTGCGGTCGGAGCCGAGCAGCTCGGGGACGTCATTCTCATAGCGTCCGGCCGGAAGCACCGAGAGGCCGCCGATGTCGGTGCGGATGACGAGCCGCTCGGGATCGAGCGAGGGATCGGCGAGCGCGTCGACGAAGCCGGCGCCCTGCGCCTCGAGGCCGAGGATCGAGAGCACTTCCGGCTTCGGGAAGTCGGCGTCGACGAGCAGCACTTCCATGTCGCGCTCGCCGGCCAGCGACAGCGCCAGATTGACGGCGCAGAAGGTCTTGCCCTCGTCGGGCTGGGCCGAGCAGACGAGCAGGGTGCGGCGCTTGTCGGCGGCGACCGGGCTCCCCGCGCCCATGCCGAGCAGCAGCTGGCGCTTGACGATCCGGAACTCCTCGGCGAGCGGCCCCGCCGGGCTGTCCGGGACGATGAAGCCTCTGTCGCCGAGCGATTTGCGGTCCACCGAGGCTTTCGCTTCGGTAACGGCCGGCAGAAAGCTCCGTGGAACCGGCTTTTCCTCCGGCGCCGCCGCCTGCGGCTCCGGCTCCGGAGCCGCTCGACTGGGTGCAATGGCGGGAGCCGCGGGGCCGAAGCCGTAAAGCTCCGCGGCCCGCTCGATGAGCGAGCCCGAATGGCTGAGGGGGCTGTGCTTGTTCATGTCGGGCTCCCTCACGCCACCGTGCTGCGCTGCCAGAATTCGACCGCGAGCAGCAGCGCCCAGGCCGCTCCGAGCGCCCCCGCGCCGCCGCCGAGCCACACCAGCCGCCGCCGGTGAAGCGCCTTCTTCTCCTCGGTGAACACCTCGCCGATCGAGCCGAGCACCGGCAGGCCGGTGGCGTCGGCGAGTCGGGTCTGGGTCGGGAAGGTGGTCTGGATCTGGCCGAGCACATAGGCCGCCCCGGCGCCGGCGCCGAGGCCGACGAACAGGATCAGGGTGAGCAGCAGCGGCCGGTTCGGAGTGAGCGGCACATTGGGGTGGCTGGGCGGATCGATGACCTTGAACTTGACCGCGTCCGTCTGGCTCCTGACGTCGGTCCTCAGGCGCACCTGGTCGCGGTCTTCGAGCAATTTGTCATATTGCTTCTTCAGGACGTCGTAATTGCGGTTCAGCCTCTCCTGCTCGGCGGCGACCCCCGGCTCGGAGGCCTGGCGGGTGCCGAGCTGGCCGAGATCGGCCTGGAGCTGCGCCTTGCGAGTCGCCGCGGCGTTCACCTGCCCTTCCTTCTCGGCCACCATCGCGCGAAGCGACACGTAGGACGGGTTGGGCTGGCTTCCGGCCCCGGCCGGCTCGCGCGCGGCGAGCGGCCTCAGCCGGGCGATCTGGGTGCGCAGCCTGACGACGTCGGGATGCGAATCGGTCCAGCCCTGAGCGGCCGCCTGGGCGAGCTGGGCCTCGATCGCCGCGAGCTGACCGCGGGCGCCGCCGCCCTCGCCGCCGATCATCGGCATCGACGCGGGCGTTGCGCCGAGCTGGCTTCGAAGCGCGGCGAGCGAGCTCTGGGCCTGCATCAGCTGCTGCTCGATTCCGGCGAGCTCGGTGCGCGCCGCGCCCATGCGCGCGCCGATCGAGCCTTCGCCGGGCAGCAGTCCGAGATAGCGCTGCTCGAACTCGAGGCGGCGCTGCTCGGCTTCCTGCAATTGCGCCTCGCGCCCCTTCAATTGCTGGTCGAGGAAGGCGAGGCTCTGGTTGGCCTCGTCGCGGTCGCCGGCGAGATTCTGCTCGACGAAGATGTCGAGCAGCCCCTGGACGATGGCGGCGGAGAGCTTGGCGTTCTGGCGGTTGGAGAAGCCCGAAACGCTGGCGGTGGCGCTGATCTCGAACACATTGTCGGGCTGGGCGGTGACCTTGATCGCCTTGCGCAGCCCGGCGACCTGTACGGCGAGGTCGCGCTCGCCGGCGACGAGGCCGGCGAGCTCGGTGCGGCGCACCACTTTGGCGAGATTCTCGCTCGAGGTCAGAGTCTGCTTGACCCGGTTGAGATCCCCTTCCCGCTCCTGAACGGTGATTCCGACCTGGTTGGGCAGGATCGACTGCATCTGGACGAAGACGTGCGCCTTGGATTCGTAGGTGTTGGGGATGAGCGCGACCGCCAGCCAGCCGACGAGGCAAAGGCCCCAGGCGACGGCCAGAGCCAGCCAGCGGCGGCGCCAGACCTGGTGGATCGCGATCCTGATCTGTTCGTAAAGTCCGTCCATCGAGCCTGGAATTCCTTGCGTGCGAATGCGGTTGGCGGCGGCCGGCGCGGCCCTAGAACATGCTCTCCGGGATGATAATGACGTCGCCCGGCTCGAGCCGGACGTTGGCGCTGTAGTCGCCCTTCTTGAGAAGGCGGGCGATCTTCAGGTCATATTCCTTCTGCGAGCCGGTCGCGCGGTCGTGGCGGATCAGCCGGGCGCGGTTGCCCGCGGCATATTCGGAGAGGCCGCCGACCGCGATCATCGCGTCGAGCAGGGTCATGTTGGCCCGGTAGGGAAGCGAGGCCGGCTTCTCGGTGGCGCCGACGA
>JBEVDE010000023.1:0-6175 GCA_040514175.1 Allosphingosinicella sp.
GGGGGTCGAGCTTCGTTCTGCGCCCAATTCCTCCCCGAGATTTCTCGGGGAGGGGGACCGCGCGAAGCGCGGTGGAGGGGCTCTTCGGACTCAGTAAGGCCCCTCCACCATGCTTCGCATGGTCCCCCTCCCCTGCAAAAGCAGGGGAGGACTTAATACGTCCGGGCGGAGCCGAATCCCGATACAGCCGGGGCTGGGGTCGGCGATGACCGGGCGGCTGATCATCGCCGGCGGCGGCCTCGCCGGAGGCCTTGCCGCGCTCGCTCTGGCGGAGCGCAGGCCGGAGGTCGATTTCCTCATCGTCGAGGAAGGCGAGCGCTTCGGCGGCAACCATGTCTGGTCCTTCTTCGACGGCGACGTCGCCGATGCCGACCGTTGGCTGATCGAGCCGCTGGCCGGGCATCGCTGGACCGATCACGAGGTCCGCTTCCCCAACCGCCGCCGGACGCTCGGCTTCGGCTACAACAGCGTGAAGTCGGCCGGTCTCGATTCCCGCCTGCGCTCGGCCCTGGCCCCGGAGCGATACCGGCTCCGAAGCCGGATCGCCGAGATCTGCCCGGACCGGGTTGTATTGGCGAGCGGCGAGCATCTCGGTGCGGCGGCGGTGATCGATGCCCGCGGTCCCGGACCCCTGCCGGGCCTCGACCTCGCATGGCAGAAGTTCGTCGGCCTCACCTGCCGCTTCGAGCGGGGCCACGGCATCGTCCGGCCGGTCATCATGGACGCCTGCGTCGAGCAGGACGACGGCTACCGCTTCGTCTACTCTCTGCCGTTCAGCGCCACTGAATTGCTGGTCGAGGACACTTATTACTCGACCTCGCCAATCCTCGACGTCCCGCTCGTGCGCTGCCGGGTGGGTAGCCATTTGCGGCGCCGGGGGCTCGAGCCGGACGAGATCGCCGGCCAGGAAACGGGAGTCCTTCCCATCCTGCTGGGCGGGCGGCTGGACGATCTGTGGAGCGCCTCCGGTCCACCGGTCGCCCGGCTCGGCCTGCGCGGCGGCTTCTTCCATCCGACGACCGGCTATTCCCTGCCCGACGCCGTCCGCAACGCCATCCTTCTGACCGAGCAGCCCGAGCTGACGAGCGCTGCCCTTCACGCCGTCTTCCGCCGGCGCTCGGCGGCGCTCTGGCAGCAGCGCCGCTTCTACCAGCGCCTCAACCGGATGCTGTTCCGGGCCGCGGAGCCGAGACAGCGCTACCGGGTGCTCGAGCATTTCTACCGGCTCCCCGAGCCGCTGATCGCGCGTTTCTACGCCGGCCGCCTCACCGCGCTCGACAAGCTCAGGATCCTCAGCGGCCGTCCGCCGGTTCCGGTCGGCCGGGCCATGACCGCGATGCGCGAGCGCCGGGCATGAGCCGAAGCGCCGCCGTCATCGGCTCCGGCTTCGGCGGGCTCGCGCTCGCCATCCGGCTTCAATCCGCGGGGATCGACACGACAATCGTCGAGGCCCGCGACAAGCCCGGCGGCCGCGCCTATTTCTGGGAGAAGGACGGGCATGTCTTCGACGCCGGCCCGACCGTCATCACCGACCCGGCCTGCCTTCGCGAATTGTGGGCGCTGAGCGGCGACGACATGGCGCAGGACGTCGAGCTTCTCCCGGTCTCGCCTTTCTACCGCCTGTCCTGGCCCGACGGCGCCGTCTTCGACTATGTCAACGACGACGCCCGCCTCACCGAGCAGATCGCCGCGCTCGATCCCGCCGACGTCGAGGGCTATCGCCGCTTCCTCGATTATTCGGCCGGGGTCTTCGTCGAAGGCTATGAGAAGCTCGGCGCGGTGCCGTTCCTCGACTTCAAGTCGATGCTCAAGGCGGCGCCCCAACTCGCGCGCTACCGGGCCTGGCGCTCGGTCTATTCGATCGTCTCGGGCTTCGTGCGCAACGAGAAGCTTCGCCAGGCCCTGTCCTATCACACGCTCCTCGTCGGCGGGAATCCGATGACGACGAGCGCCGTCTACGCGCTCATCCACAAGCTCGAGCGGGACGGCGGAGTCTGGTTCGCGCGCGGCGGCACCAATGCGCTGGTGAGCGGCATGGTCCGCCATTTCGAGCGCCTCGGCGGCGAGGTCCGGCTTGGCGATCCGGTCGAGCGAATCGAGACCGAAAGCGGGCGGGCCACCGCCGTCCGCACCCGGAGCGGCTGGAGCGGCCGTTTCGACGCCGTCGTTTCCAATGCCGACGTCGTTCGCACCTACGACATGCTGGCTCACAAACGGGGCCCGCAAGCCGCCGCCAGGCTCCGCCGCAAGCGCTTCTCGCCGTCGCTGTTCGTCGTCCACTTCTCGACGAGCGGCTCATGGCCGGGCCTTCCTCACCACAGCATCCTGTTCGGCCCGCGCTACAAGGAGCTGCTCGGCGAAATCTATCGCGGCAGCGCGCTTCCCGACGACCCCTCCGTCTATCTCCACCACCCGACCGCGACCGATCCGTCGATGGCGCCGCCGGGCAAGTCGACCTTCTACGCGCTGGCGCCGGTCCCCCATCTGGGCAAGGCCCCGCTCGACTGGGCGAAGGAGGGGCCTGCCTATGCGGCGCGGATCCTGAAGATCCTGGAGGAGCGCGCCCTTCCCGGCCTGTCGGAGCGGCTCGAGATACTCTTCCACTTCGGCCCCGCGGAGTTCGAGAGCGAGCTCAATTCCCACCTCGGCTCGGCCTTCAGCCTCGAGCCGCTTCTCACCCAGAGCGCCTATTTCCGGGTTCACAATCGCGACGACAGGATCCCGAACCTCTATTTCGTCGGCGCCGGCACCCACCCCGGCGCCGGCATCCCCGGGGTCGTCGGAAGCGCCAAGGCGACCGCGGGCCTGGTCATCGAGGACCTGCTCGGATGAACCGGGCGCAGCTCGTCGCCGCGGCCGGGGAGACGATCCGCCACGGCTCGAAATCCTTCCACATGGCGAGCCGGCTGTTCGACCGACGGACGAGGGAGCGCGCCTGGCTGCTCTATTGCTGGTGCCGCCATTGCGACGACGTCTGCGACGGCCAGGCGCTTGGGTTCAGGACCGATCGCGCGCAGGGCTCGGTCGGCGCCGTGGAAACCCTCACCCGCGCAGTCCTCGCCGGCGAGACGATCGGTCTCCTGCCGTTCGACGCCTTGGGCGCGCTGCTCGCCGAATGCCCGGTTCCGCACCGCTACATATTCGATCATCTGCAAGGGTTCGCGCTCGATGCGGAGGGGTGGCGCCCGAGCGACGAGGCCGACCTGCTGCGCTATTGCTACCATGTCGCCGGCGCCGTGGGCTGCATGATGGCGATCGTCATGGGCGTGAAGCCGGACGAGGAGGAGATTCTGGCGCGGGCGTCGGATCTCGGCATCGCCTTCCAATTGTCGAACATCGCCCGCGACCTTCGCGACGATCACGAGGCGGGCCGCTGCTATCTGCCGGCCGAATGGATCGAGGTCCACGGCCTCGACCGCCGCGACCCTTTGCGGCCGGATCGGAGAGGGGCGCTGGTCGCCGTCGCCGGCCGTCTCACCCACCTCGCCTTGTGCTACGAAAGATCGGCTCATGCCGGGGTGGCGAAGCTTCCGTTCCGGGCGCGCTGGGCGGTGCTTGCGGCGGCCCGGGTCTATGGCGCGATCGGCCGCCGGGTGGCCGAGCTCGGCGCCTCCGCCTGGGAGACGAGGGTGACGGTGCCGCGCCGGGAGAAGATCGCCTTCCTCCTTCCGACCCTGGTCGAAGCGCTCCGGACACGCTGAGCCGATGGCGCATTTCGCGTTCGTCGCGCCGCCGCTGCGCGGCCATTACCGGCCGCTCTCCAACCTCGCCGCCGAGCTGATCGGGCGCGGCCACCGGGCGACCTTTCTCCACCATCCGGACGCGGCGGCGCTGGTCGAGGCGGAGGGCGCCGGCTTCGAGGCGCTCGGCCGGGACGCCGCGCCGGTGGCGGGCTGGACCGCGCCCATGGCCAGGATCCGCGGCCTGATCGGATTGGGTGGAGTGCTGGACGGAATGGTCCGCTTCACCGACATGTTCTGCCGCGAAGCGCCCGAGGCGCTGCGCCGGATCGGCGCCGATGCGATGATCGTCGACCAGCTGGAAGCGGGCGGCGGGCTCGTCGCCGAGCATCTCGGCCTGCCGTTCGCAAGCGTCGCCGTCACCCTTCCGATCAACCGTGAGCCGGGGGTGCCGCCGCCCTTCGTCGGGTGGCGCTACGATCCGGGCGACAAAGGCGAGAAAAGGAATCGCGGCGGCTGGCGGGTGAGCGATTTCCTGATGCGCGGAGTCGGCGATGCGATCGAGCGCAACGCCCTGCGGCTCGGCCTTCCGCCCCGGCGGCGGCTCGACCAATGCCTGTCGCCGACCCTTCAGATCTCGCAAATGATCGCGGGCCTCGATTTCCCGCGCAAGGCGTTGCCGCCCGATTTCCATTATACCGGCCCGTTTCGCCGAGGAGCTCCGGGCGCGTTCGAGCTTCCGCCGGGGGACGGCCGTCCGCTCGTCTATTGCACGCTCGGCACCCTGCAGGGATCGCGCGCCGGCCTCTTCCGCAAAGTGGCCCAGGCCTGCGCGAAGCTCGACCTCCGGCTGTTGATACGCCTGGGCCATCTCGGCCGCCTGACGCGGGGCGACCTGCCCGGCGCGCCCCTGATCCGCGACTGGGTTCCGCAGCAGGCGGTGCTCGCTTCGGCCGATCTGATGGTCTGCCACGGCGGCATGAACACGGTGCTGGACTCGCTCTCGGCGGGGCTGCCGATGGTGGTGATGCCGCTCGCCTTCGAGCAATCGGCGATCGCCTCGAGGCTCGATCGCGCCGGAGTCGCCAGGGTGCTGAGCCCGCGGGCCTCGGCGCGGCGGCTGGCCGCCGCCATCGACGAGATCGAAAGACCGGACTTCCGGGCGCGCGCAGAGGCAGTGAGGCGCGCCATCGGCGAGGCGGGGGGAGTCGCCCGCGCCGCCGACCTCATCGAGGCGGCGCTGACCTGATCCGCTCCGCCGGCAGGCGCCACCAGGGCGTCGCCGGGGACAGGTGATGCTCGTGATGATAGCCGAAATGGAAGCAGGTCAGGAGCGAGGCGAGCCAGCCGTAATCGTTGCTCCTCGCCCGGTGCCGGTCGCCGAACGGCTCCGCTTCGGCGCGATGGGGAAGGAAGGTGCCGAACAGGAAGAGCTGGAGCGAGGACAGGATCGCCGGAAGCGCCCAGAAGAGCAGAAGGTTCGGATAGGGCGCCCCGAGAAGTAGATAGACTCCGACCAGCGCCGTCAGCACCGCGAGCTCGCGCCCGCCGAAATATTGCCGGAAGAAGGCCAAATACCAGGGCCAGAAGGCGGTCGGATGGGCTGCGCTGAAATCGGGATCGCCGGCGGTGCCGGGGTTCCGGTGATGCTCGAAATGCTTTGGCCGAAGCCGGTCGAACGAGAAACCGGCATAGAGCGCGAGGGCAATCCGACCGGCCCAGAGATTGACTGCCGGCCGGCCCGGCGCGAGCGAGCCGTGCATGGCGTCATGGGCGACGATGAAGAGGCCGACGTTCAGCCAGCAGAGGGCGAGCACGAGGACGGGAAGGGCGGGCCCCGCATCGTCCAGCCGAAGGAAAAAGATCGAATAAACGTGGAGCGCCGCCCAGCTCCCGGCGATCGCCGCGGCCAGAGCGAGGCCGATCGCGGCCTGGCGGGCGCCGCTCACGCCGCCTCCCGGCGTTCGCGAAGCCGCCGCCGGAGGCTGCGCACCGGCGGCGCATAGAGGAAGCCGAAGGAAACCGCTCCGTCCCGTTCCTTCACCGCATGGTGGAGCCGGTGGGCCTGGACGAGCCGTTTCAGATAGGCGCTCCTCGGGCTCGCCCTGAAGCCGAAGCGCCCGTGCACGAGCCCGTCGTGGAGAATCGCGTAGAGGATTCCGTAGACGAGCGTGCCGACCCCAACCCACCACAAAGGCGGCCAATGCGGCGCCAGAAGGGCGAAGAGGAGAAGGCTGAACCCGGCGAAGACCAGGGCATAGAGATCGTTGGTTTCGAACGCCCCGCGGCGGGGCTCATGATGCGAGCGGTGCCAGCGCCAGCCCGGACCGTGCATCACATAGCGGTGCACGGCGACAGCGAAGACTTCCATCGCGACGACCGTCGCGGCGACGATCAGGAAGCGGGCCGCCCAGAATTCAACCATGGCGGCGAATTAGGGGCACGGCAGGCCGCAGTCCACGCGCAAGGCCCCGATACGGTACAAAGCAGGTAGG
>JBEVDE010000065.1:0-3440 GCA_040514175.1 Allosphingosinicella sp.
GGCGCAGCCGCACCAGTTCGCCTTCGAGCATGGGTTGCCGGTCGGGCTCCATCAGAACGCAGCGATGCCGGTGATCGCCCGGCCCAGGATCAGGCCGTGGACGTCGTGGGTCCCCTCATAGGTGTTGACCGTCTCGAGGTTCGCCGCGTGCCGCATGACCTGGAACTCGGCCGAGATGCCGTTGCCGCCGTGCATGTCGCGCGCGACCCGGGCGATGTCGAGCGCCTTGCCGACATTGTTGCGCTTGATCAGGCTGATCGTCTCCGGGATCAGCTCGCCTTCGTCCATCCGCCGGCCGACGCGGAGCGCCGCCTGCAGGCCGAGGCTGATCTCGGTGATCATGTTGGCGAGCTTCATCTGAACGAGCTGGGTCGCCGCCAGCGGCCGGCCGAACTGCTTGCGGTCGAGCGTATAGGTGCGGGCGGCGTGATAGCAGGCCTCGGCCGCGCCCATCGAGCCCCAGGCGATTCCGTAGCGGGCCCGGTTGAGGCAGCCGAACGGGCCCTTGAGGCCGCTGACGTTGGGCAGAAGCGCCTCTTCGGGAACCTCGACTTCGTCCATGACGATCTCGCCGGTGATCGAGGCGCGAAGCGAGAGCTTCATTCCGATCTTCGGCGCCGACAGCCCCTTCATGCCCTTTTCGAGCAGGAAGCCGCGGATCTTGCCGTCATGCGCGTCGGACTTGGCCCAGACGACGAAGACGTCGGCGATCGGCGAGTTGGTGATCCACATCTTCGAGCCGGAGAGGCGGTAGCCGCCGTCGACCTTCTGGGCCCGGGTCCGCATCCCGCCGGGGTCCGAGCCGGCGTCGGGCTCGGTCAGCCCGAAGCAGCCGATGAGCTCGCCCGTCGCCAGGCCCGGAAGCCATTTGCGCCTCTGATCCTCGGAGCCGTAGGCGTGGATCGGATGCATGACGAGCGAGGACTGGACGCTCATCGCCGAACGGTAGCCGCTGTCGACCCGCTCGACCTCGCGCGCGACCAGTCCGTAGCTGACGTAATTCAATCCGGCCCCGCCATATTCGGGCGGGATGGTCGCCCCGAGCAGCCCGAGCTCGCCCATTTCCGACATGATCGAGCGGTCGAAATCCTCGTCGAGAAAGGCCTCGGTCACCCGCGGCTGCAATTTCTCCTGCGCATAGGCCCGCGCCGTATCCCGGACGAGCCTTTCCTCGTCGGAGAGCTGGGCCTCGAGCGCGAACGCATCCTCCCAGTCGAACCTGCCAATCGCCGCCTCGGCCATCTCATTCCCTTCGCGTGGCGGACAGGGTGGGATTCGAACCCACGGTGGGCGTGAACCCACGGCGGTTTTCAAGACCGCTGCCTTAAACCACTCGGCCACCTGTCCAAGATGGCGTGGCTCTAGCCCAAAGCTTCCCGCGCGCAAACCTCCCCTCCCTGCAAGGGAGGGGTCGGGGGTGGGTAGGCGAGCGCAGCGAGACTTCTTTGCTGACTCGGAGTTTCGGCCGCCTTCGGCGGACCCACCCCTGGCCCCTCCCTTCCAGGGAGGGGGAGCCGGATGGCTCGTGCCTGCCGTGCGCCGAGCCGAGTATCTCCGGCGGCGGGGCTGTGGCATCAGGGGCGCCGAGCGGGAGAAATTGTATGCGTTGGTTGAGGGGGATAGCGGCGCTGGCGCTGGCGGCGGCGATCGTCCCGCTGTCGGGCCCGGCGGCGGCCCAGAGCGGGCTCAGCGAGTCCGGCTTCCGGGCCTATCTGCCCCAGCTCGAGGCCCAGGCGCGGCGCGCCGGGGTCAGCGCCGCGACGATCGACAGCATCTTCCCGAACCTGATCTTCAGCCCGCGAACCGTCGAGCTCGACCGCGCCCAGCCCGGCGGACGGCCCGGAAGCAACGCCAACCCGCCCTTCGCGCCCTATCGCGCCCGTCACGTCAATCCGGCGATCATCGCCAACGGCCAGCGCCATTATGCCGCGAACCTCACCCGCCTCCGGGAGATCGGCCGGCGCTACGGGGTGACCCCTTCCATCCTCGTCGCCATCTACGGCCACGAGACGAGCTACGGCTCCGTCACCGGCAATTTCGACCTTCTCAACTCGCTCGCCTCGCTCGCTTATGACGGCCGCCGGCGCCAGCTCTTCTCCGACGAGTTCGTCGCCGCGCTGAAGATGATCGACCGCGGCGTGCCGAGATACCGGCTCAAGGGCAGCTGGGCCGGGGCCACCGGCTATCCGCAATTTCTGCCCTCGGTCTGGCTCCGCCTCGGCGTGGACGGCGACGGCGACGGCCGCGCCGATATCTGGCGCAGCGAGCCCGACGCGCTCGCCTCGATCGCCAATTACCTCAGCAACGCCGGCTGGCGGCCGGGCGTGCCTTGGGGCCTCGCCGTGCGGGTGCCGCCGGGCTTCGACCGAAGCCGGGTTCGCAACACGCTTCGGGCGCCGCGCTGCCCGCGGGTGTTCGAGCGTCACAGCCGCTGGCTGACGATCGGCGAGTGGCGCCGGCTGGGGATGGTCGCGCCTTACGGGGGATGGCCGCGCGACACCGAAATGGCGTCATTGATCGAGCCGGACGGCCCCAATGCGACCGCTTATCTGCTCACCACCAATTATCGCACCATCCTCGACTACAATTGCTCCAACTTTTACGCTCTGTCGGTCGGGCTGCTCGCCGACTCGATCGCGCGCTGATCCGTCTGGCGCGGCGCACCGGCAGGGGTTAAGGCTGGGGCGAAGCTCCGGCGAGCCGGCACAACATCAGGGACTAGTCTCAACCATGATCCGCAAAAGTCTGTTTCTATTAGCTTTCGCAGCCGCATCCGCGCTTCCGGCGACGGCCGCCGCGCCGCCCTTCGAGACGGCGGCGCCGGTCGCCTACATGGTCGACCTGAGCTCGGGCGCGGTGCTCTACGCCAAGGATCAGGACCGGCGCATCCCGCCGGCCTCGATGGCCAAGATGATGACCACCCATCTCGCCTTCCACATGATCAAGAGGGGCGAGGCCAAGCTCGACAAGATGTGCCAAGTCCGGCCCGAAACCTGGCGCCAGTGGCACGGCCCCGAGGCCGGCTCGACCATGTTCCTGTCGCCCGGCGAGCAGGTCAGCGTCGAGAATCTGCTCCACGGCATCGTCACCCTCTCCGGCAACGACGCCACCGTCGTCCTCGCCGAATGCCTCGCCGGCACCGAACCCGCCTTCGCCGCCCTGATGAACGCCGAGGCCAAAAGGCTGGGGATGGCCAACAGCCATTTCGGCAACACCAACGGCTGGCCGGACGAAGGCGTGACCTTCACCACCGCCCGCGACCTCGCCGGGCTCGCCGCCGCGACCATCCAGGAGACTCCCGACCTCTACAAGAAATTCTACCAGATGAAGGAATTCACCTGGGGCAAGACGCTCGGCGCCGGAGCGCCGATCACCCAGGGCAACCGCAATCCCCTGCTCGGCCGGGTGCAGGGCGCCGACGGCCTCAAGACCGGCCATAC
>JBEVDE010000102.1:0-2771 GCA_040514175.1 Allosphingosinicella sp.
CCGTCCGGATCCGGCGCGACGAGATCGCCGGGCGGATGACGATCCTCGGCCGGGTCACCGACGGAGGCTGCGGCGCCGACCCGGCCAAGGCGGCAGGCGTCCCCGGAGTCCGGGTGATGCTCGAGGACGGAAGCTATGCGGTCACCGATCGCGACGGCCGCTATCATTTCGAAGGCGTGATGCCCGGCACCCACGTCGTCCAGCTCGACGACATGACCCTTCCCGCCGACCGCGCCGCGGCCGACTGCGCCCGCAACAGCCGCTCGGCGGGCCGCGCCTTCTCGCGCTTCGTCGACGGTCGCGGCGGCGCCCTGAAGCGGGTCGATTTCAAGCTGGTCGAGGCGGCGGCGCGGGCCAATCTCGCCGCCGCCGCCAGGCCCAGGCCGGTCGCGATGACCGATCCCGCCGCCGCCGGCGCCGAGCGCGACTGGCTGGCCGGCCAGGAGCCGGGCATCGCCTGGCTGTTCCCCGAGCCCGAGCACAATCCGCGCGCGCCGATGGTCCGGGTGGCGATCAAGCATCTTCCGGGGCAGAGCGTGAAGCTCCTCGCCGGCGGCCGCGCCGTCGATCCCGTCGCCTTCGAGGGCAGCCGCAAGAACGCGGCCGGCACCGCCGCCGTCAGCGTCTGGCGCGGAATCCCGATCGAGGGACGGCAGACCGAGCTCAGCGCCGAGGTACGCAACGCCGACGGCAGCCTCGCCGAGACGCTTCGCCGCACCGTCCGCTACGGCGCCAGCCCGATGCGCGCCGAACTGCTCCGCGAGCAGTCGGTCCTCGTCGCCGACGGGGTCAGCCGGCCGGTGCTCGCCGTCCGCCTCACCGACCGCGACGGCCGTCCGGTCCGCCACGGCCTGACCGGCGATTTCGAGGTGCCGGCCCCTTATTATCCCGCCGTCGAAGCCGACGCCCAGCAGGCGCGCCAGCTCGCCGGCCTGGAGCGCGCCCGGCCCTTCTGGCGGGTGCAGGGCGAGGAGGGCGTCGCCTATATCGAGCTCGAGCCGACCACCGCCTCGGGCACGATCAGCCTTCGCTTCAACTTCCGCGACGGCGAGGCCGAGCGCGAGCAGCGGCTCGAAGCCTGGCTCGACCCCGGCCAGCGGCCGTGGACGATCGTCGGCCTCGCCGAAGGGACGGTCGGCTACAACCGGCTGCAGGGCAAGGTCGAGAATCTCGGCGAGGGCGACGACAAAATCCTCACCGACGGCCGGGTCGCGCTCTACGCCAAGGGCCGGATCCGCGGCAAATGGCTGATGACCCTCGCCTATGACAGCGACAAGAAGGAGGACGAGACCCGGTTCGGCGGAGTCATCGATCCCGACGCTTATTACACCGTCTACGCCGACCGTTCGGAGCGCCGCTTCGACGCCGCCTCGGTGCGCAAGCTCTACCTGAAGCTCGAGCGGCCGCAATTCTACGCTTTGTTCGGCGATTACGAGACCGGCATCGACGAGCCCGAGCTCGCCCGCTACGTCCGCGCCTTCAACGGCGTCAAAGCCGAATATCGCTCGGAGCGGGTGGCGGCGACCGCTTTCGCCGCCGACAGCCCGAACCGCCACCGCCACGACGAATTGCAGGGCAACGGCCTCAGCGGCCCCTATGCGCTGGGCGCCCGCAACATCCTCGCCAATTCGGAGCGGGTGTGGATCGAAATTCGCGACCGCCTTCGCTCGGACCGGATCGTCGAGCGCCGCCTGCTCTCGCGCCACATCGACTACGACATCGACTATGCGGCCGGCACCCTGCGCTTCCGCGAGCCGATCCTCAGCCGCAGCTCGTCGCTCGACCCGCAGTTCATCGTCGCCGACTATGAAGTGGACGGAGTGGCCCGCCGGACGGTCAACGCCGGCGCCCGGGCGAGCTGGCGCAGCAAGGACCAGAAGGTTCAGGTCGCGGCCACCGCGATCAGCGATTCCGACGGCGCCGCCCGGACCAACCTCGCCGGCGCCGACGTCCGCTACCGGCCGAACCTCTCCACCGAGATCCGCGCCGAAATCGCCGTCAGTGACCATGAGGCCAAGGCCGGCTCGGCGGCCCCGTCCGGCGGAACCGCCACCGCCTGGCAGGTCGAGGCCGAGCATCACGGCTCCAAGGTCGACCTGCTCGCTTACGCCCGCGAGCGCGAGGCCGGCTTCGGAGTCGGCCAGACCAGCGCGGCGGAAGCCGGTACCCGCAAGTTCGGGCTCGACGCCCGCGCCCGCTTCGGCGACACCTGGTCGCTGCTCGGAAGCGCCTGGCACGAGGATTATCTCGGCAGCGACGCCCGCCGCATCGCCGCCCGCACCCTCGTCGAATATCGCCGGCCGGACTTCTCGGCCCGGGCCGGCCTCACCTTCGCCGACGACCGCCTCGCCGACGGCCGCACCGCCCGCTCGACCCTGCTCAATCTCGGCGCCACCAAGCGGCTGCTCGACAACAAGCTCGAGCTGGACGGCCAGACCGAGATCCCGCTCGGCAATAGCGAGAGCGTCGACTTCCCCGCCCGCCACCGGCTCAGCGCCCGTTATGCCGTGACCAGCGACATCCAGCTGGTCGGCGCCTACGAGATCGCCGACGGCGAGACCGTCGACTCGCGCACCGCCCGCCTCGGCTTCGACCTTCAGCCCTGGGCCGGCGCCCGCATCGCGCTCAGCGGCAATGTCCAGGACATCGCCGAATATGGCCCGCGCAGCTTCGCCGCCTTCGGCCTGTCGCAGTCGCTGGTGCTCGACAAGCATTGGTCGGTCGACGTCTCGGTGGACGCCAACCATCCCTTGGGCGGAATCGACCCGGCC
>JBEVDE010000110.1:0-11314 GCA_040514175.1 Allosphingosinicella sp.
GAAGCGAAGCGATCCGGTGCGGTCTTGCAGGCAGGCTGACGGCTTCTCCGCTTCGCTCCCCGCGACGACGGGTCTTGCGATTCGCCGCCAAAGGGTGGAACGCTGGCCGGATTGAGCGCGGTCGCGCTTCAACGCGGGTCGCGCCTTGGGAACGCAAGGAGAGACGCATGCCCGACAGATCGGTAGGAACCCGGACGATCGCCCTCGTTGGACCGGGCGGAGCGGGCAAGACGAGCCTCGCCGAGGCCCTGCTCTTCGCCGCCGGGGCGGTCGACCGCCAGGGCAGCGTCGACGCCGGCACCAGCGTCGGCGATTCGAGCCCGGAGGCGCGGCAGCGCGCCGGCTCCACCGAACTCAATTTGCTGCATTTCGATTTTCTCGGCGACCGCTTCGCCATCGTCGATTCGCCCGGCTCGGTCGGCTTCTCCGCCGACGGAGCGCTCGCCGTGGCGGCCGCCGATCTCGCCGTCGTCGTCGTCGACCCCGACACCGACCGCGCCATCCTCGCCGAGCCCGCGCTCAGGCAGCTGGAGGCGCTCGGAGTCCCCCACCTCATCTTCGTCAACAAGATCGACCAAGCCCGCGGCGGCATACGCGACCTCCTCGAAGCGCTCCAGCCGATGAGCTCGTCGCCGCTCGTCGCCCGCCAGATCCCGATCCGCGAGGGCGAGAAGGTGACCGGTTTCGTCGACCTCGCGCTCGAGCGCGCCTTCAAATACCGGCCCGGCAAGCCCTCCGAGCAGATCGACATCCCCGCCGACCTCGCCGACCGCGAGTCGGAGGACAGGTTCCACATGCTCGAGCAGCTCGCCGACCATGACGACGCCTTGCTCGAGCAATTGCTGATGGACGAGGCGCCCGACCAGGCGACGATCTTCGCCGACATCGCCCGCGAGACGAAGGAGAATCTGGTCGTGCCGGTGCTGTTCGGCTCGGCCCTGAACGGCTTCGGGGTGCGGCGGCTGATGAAGGCGCTTCGCCACGACGCTCCGGCCCCCGAGGCGGCGGCCGGGCGGCTCGGCGCCCAGGGCGGCTGCGCCTTCGTGTTCAAGATCTCGCACGGCGGCAACATGGGCCGGCTCGCGCTCGCCCGGGTCTTCGGCGGTCCGCTGAGCGAAGGCACGGAGCTCAAGAGCAGCGGCGGCGACATGGTCCGGGTCGGCACCCTTTTCGCCCTGCAGGGAGAGAAGCCGGCCAAGCTCGGCAAGGCCGCCGTGGGCGACGTCGTCGCCATCGCCAAGGCGGAAGGAGTCAATGCCGGCGAGTGGCTCGGCGCCGGCGGCAAGGCGCCGGACCTGGGCCTGCCTGCCTCCAATTACGCCCTCGCCATCGCCACCAGCGACCGCAAGGACGACGTCCGGCTGTCGACCGCGCTCCACAAGATGGTCGAGGAGGATCCCTCGCTCGACTGGGAGCAGGACGAGGCGCTTCACGAGACCCGCCTCAAGGGTATCAGCGATGAGCATCTCAAGGTGACCATGGCCCGGCTGAAGCGGCGCTACGGAGTCGCCGTCGATGCCCACCCGCCGATCGTCGGCTACAAGGAATCGATCCGCAAGCCGGTCACCCAGCGCGGCCGCCACAAGAAGCAATCGGGCGGCCACGGCCAGTTCGGCGACGTCGTCATCGAGATCCGCCCGCTCTCCCGCGGCGAGGGCTTCAAGTTCGACGAGAAGATCCACGGCGGCGCTGTGCCCAGGCAATATTTCTCCGCGGTCGAGCAGGGCGTCCGCGACGCCCTGACCAAGGGGCCGCTCGGCTTCCCGGTGGTGGACGTGGCGGTGACCCTGGTCGACGGCAGCTACCATACGGTCGACAGCTCGGAGCTCGCCTTCCGGACGGCGGGGCGGATCGGGATGAGCGAGGCGCTGGCCCAGGCCCAGCCGCATCTGCTCGAGCCGGTCCACAAGGTCCGGGTCCTGACTCCCAGCTACGCCACCTCGCGGGTCACCTCGGCGATCGCCACCCGCCGCGGCCAGATGCTCGGCATGGACAGCCGCCCCGGCTGGTCGCGCTGGGACATTGTCGAGGCGCTGGTGCCCGAGGCCGAGCTGCAGGGGCTCGCCGCCGAGCTTCGCTCGGTCAGCCAGGGCCTCGCCAGCTACCAGTCGGAATTCGATCATCTCGCCGAACTGAACGGCAAGCTCGCCGACGACGTCGTCCAGAAGGTGCTCGAGCCGGCGTGAGGGAGGCGTCGCGACCTCGTCATCCCGGCGAAAGCCGGGATCCATGAACACTGCCTTCTTCGACGGTGCTCGTGTTCATGGATCCCGGATCAAGTCCGGGATGACGGCTCCCCGCTTGACCCGCGCCCCACAATCGACTTCCTAAGCGCTCAGTCCAAGCGAGGGAGCGCCCCGTGGCCAAACGCCTGACCTATTACATCATCGCCGGGCTCCTGCTCGGAATCCTCGCCGGCTGGATCCTCAACGTCTCGATCGGCGACGGCACCCCGGCCGGCGAGGCGAAGCTGAAGACGATCGCGGGCTATATCGGAATCCTGACGACCATCTTCCTCCACCTGATCAAGATGATCATCGCCCCCCTCGTCTTCTCGACCCTGGTCGTCGGCATCGCCCATATGGGCGACACCGCGGCGCTTGGGCGGGTCGGCGCCAAGGCGGTGGGCTGGTTCGTCTGCGCCAGCCTCGTGTCGCTGACCCTCGGCCTCATCCTCGTCACCATCTTCCAGCCGGGCGCCGCGCTCGGCCTGCCGCTGCCGCCGGCCGACGCCACGGTCGGGGTCGACCGTTCCGCCTTCGACTTCGCCAAGTTCATCGCCCACATCTTCCCCGAATCGATGATCGGGGCGATGGCCTCGAACGACATCCTGCAGATCGTCGTCTTCTCATTGTTCGTCGGAGTCGCGATCATGGCGGTGGGCGAGCCCGCCAAGCCTTTGGTCCGGGCGACCGAGTCGCTCGTCAAGGTGATGCTCCAGATCACCGATTATGTGATGCGCTTCGCTCCCATTGCCGTGTTCGCCGCGGTGACCGCGACCATCGCCCAGCGCGGGCTCGGCATCGTCGCCACCTTCGGCTATTTCATGGGCACCTTCTATATCGGCCTCATCATCCTGTGGGCGCTGCTGATCGGGATCTGCTTCCTGATCGTCGGCAGCCGGACGAAATTGCTGGTCCGCTACATCCGCGACCCGATCGTGCTCGCTTTCTCGACCGCCTCGTCGGAGGCCGCCTATCCGCGCACCCTGGAGGCGCTCGACCGCTACGGCGTGCCGCCGCGCATCGCCAGCTTCGTCCTTCCGCTGGGCTATTCGTTCAACCTCGACGGCTCGATGATGTACATGACCTTCGCGTCGATCTTCGTCGCCCAGGCCTATGGCATCGAGCTGAGCCTCGGCACCCAGATATTGATGCTCCTCACCCTGATGATCACGTCCAAGGGCGTTGCGGGCGTGCCCCGGGCGAGCCTGGTGGTGATCACCGCGACCCTCGCCCAGTTCAACATCCCCGAGGCGGGCCTGCTCCTCATCCTCGCCGTCGACCATTTCCTCGACATGGGCCGCTCGGCGACCAACGTCGTCGGCAATGCGGTGGCGAGCGTGGTGGTGGCCAAATGGGAAGGCGAGCTCGACCCGCTCGAGCCGGCCGACATCGAGCCCCCCCACGCCCCCGCGCACGTGGCGCCGCCGAGGCCGGGCGGAGAGGCTCTCTAAAATTCGGTGTCTGACACCGAATTTCGATGGCCGAGGAAATTCAAGGACTTGCGAAAATCGGTGTCTGACACCGAATTAATCGAAGGGCCGGTCTAGGCTCGGCGGCGGGGTCGAGAACCAGCGCGGGCCGGCCTCGGTGATGTAGAGGCAGTCCTCGAGGCGAATCCCGAACTTGCCGGGCAGATAGATCCCCGGCTCGTTCGAGAAGCACATGCCCGGGGCCAGCCTCGACGTCTCGCCATGGACGAAATTGACCGGCTCATGGCCTTCCAGGCCGATGCCGTGGCCGGTGCGGTGGGAGGGGCCGGGGAGCTTGTAGCCGGGGCCGTAGCCCCAGGCTTCGTACTGGCGGCGGACGGCGTCGTCGACGCTTCCCGCCGGAGCGCCCGGCCGGGCGGCGGCAAAGGCGATGTCCTGGCCCCTGCGCATCTGGCCCCAGACCTTGCGCTGCTCCGCATCTGCCTCGCCGAACACGAAGCTGCGCGAAATGTCGGACTGGTAGCCGTGGACGGTGCAGCCGCAGTCCATCAGCACCATTTCGCCCCGCCGCACCTGCTGCGGCTTGCCGCTGCCGTGCGGATAGGCGCTCGCCTCGCCGAGCAGGATCAGGGCGAATTCGGGATCGCCGCCGAGCCTGCTCGTCGCGCCGTTCATGATCGCGCCGATGTCGGCGGGGGTCATCCCCTTCTCGATCCTGGGATAAGTGTGGCGATAGGAGGCGATGGTGACGTCGGCGGCCTTCTGCATCAGGGCGAGCTCGGCCGGCGACTTGATCATCCGGCAGCCGCGCACGACCGGAGCGCCGCTGCGCAGCTCGATCCGGGGCATCGCCCTCCTGAGGCCGTCGACGGCGAAGAAGCGCACCGTCTCCTCGATCCCGACCGGGCGGTTCGAGACCTTGCGGTCCCTGAGGGCGCCGGCGACGAGCTTCAGCGGATCCTCATGCTCGTCCCAGGTCCGTATCTCGGCGGGGACGCCCAGGCTCTCGCGGACCGACGGCTCCTCGAAGAAGGGGGTGAAGATAATTGGCTCGCCGTCGACGGGGATGAGCGCGGCGGTGAGCCGCTCGCTCCGCCGCCACTGCACCCCGGTGAAATAGTCGAGCGAGGCGCCGGGCTCGATGAGGATCGAGCCGAGGCCATGGCGCCGCATCAGCGCCCTCGCCTTTTCCAGCCTGACGAGCCTCTCGGCCGGGCCGATCGGCAGGACGTCGCCGGTCATCGGTCTGAGCGCCGGCTCGGCGGCGGCGAGCAGGGCGGAGGGACGCGCGGCCATTGCGGCTCCGGCGGCGATCGCGCCGAGGGCGAAGGCGCGGCGGCCGATCTCAGGCATAAGCATAGGCTCCCCCCTTCTCGAGCGCCGCGCCATAAGCCGGGCGGGCATGGATCCGCTCCAGCCAGTCGACCAGGTTCGGCCGGCCCTCATCGAGGCCGGCGCGGTGGCGGGCGGCCTCGAGCGGAAAGCTCATCATGATGTCCGCGGCGGTGAATTCGTCTCCGGCGAACCAGGGACGGCCGGCGAGCTCGCTTTCCAGCCAGTCGAGATGGCGGTCGATCATCTTCTGCACCGGCGCCCGCGCCGGCCGGCCGAGCAGTCCGAGGCGGCGGACGACCAGCATGACCAGCAAGGGCGGCATCAGCGAGCCTTCGGCATAATGGAGGAAGTGGCGATAGCGCAGCCGGTCCTCCCTTTTCGCCGGCGGGCCGAGGCGATTGTCCGCTTTCTCGACGACATATTCGACGATCGCGCCGGTTTCCGCCACGATCCTGCCCTCGTCCTCGATCACCGGCGACTTGCCGAGCGGATGGACCCGCCTCAGCTCAGGCGGGGCGAGCATCGTTTTCTTGTCGCGCTCGTAGCGGTGCACCTCATAGGGCAGGCCGAGCTCCTCGAGCAGCCAGAGGATGCGCTGCGAGCGGCTGTTCTCGAGATGGTGGACGAGGATCATCGGTTGTTCCTGTGACACAAGGAAGCGATCTCCCTGACGAGCTTCGCGGCGAGCACCGCGGTCACTCCGTTGAGGTCTCGGCTCGGATTATATTCGACGATGTCGGCGCCGACGATGGGCGAGCGCACCCGGTCGAGCACCGCCATTACGTCGCGGACCGAGAGTCCTCCCGGCTCGTGGTGGGAGACTCCGGGGGCATAAGCGGGGTCGAAGCCGTCCAGGTCGAGGCTGATGTAGAGCGGGCCCTCCGGAATCGGCACCGCACCGGGCGCGAAATCGCGCATCTCGACGATCTCGACCCCGAAGCGCTCGGCCTGCGCCCGGCCATGGCGGTTGAGGGTGCGGATCCCGACCTGGACGAGCCGGCGGGCGAGGCCGCGCTCCATGATCCGGGCGAAGGGCGAGGCGTGGGAGCGGGGGTTGCCGCCGAAATCGTCATAAAGGTCGGGGTGGGCGTCGAAATGGAGGATGTCGATGGCGCCGCGGGCGGCGGCGAGCGCCTCCAGCACCGGCACGGTGATCGAATGGTCGCCGCCGAGGATGACCGGAACCGCGCCCGTCGCGGTCGCTTCGGCGACCGCCGCCGCGATCAGCGCGTCGTCGCCGTCGTCCTCGGCCAGCGGCAGGTCGCCGGCGTCGGTGAGGCGAACATCGAGGCCGAGCTCGACCCCCGATTCGGCGGCGTCATTGCCATGGCCGGAACGAAGCGCCGCCCGGATCAGCGGCGGCGCGAGCGCGGGCCCGCGAAGGAAGGACGAATGGCGATCGGTCGGCGCGCCGATCAGCCGAAGCTCGGGGGTAATCGCCTGCGTCTCCATCGCGGGGTGTGTGAAGGGACCACTCCCCCTTGTCCAGAGCCTCCTCCCCTCCCTGGAAGGGAGGGGCTGGGGTGGGTAGGCGAGCGCAGCGAGACTGCTTTCGGACTGGGAGTTTCGTCCGCCTTCGGCGGACCCACCCCCCGCCCCCTCCCTTGCAGGGAGGGGAGGAATGCGGCGATTTTCCGGGAACCCTCGCGGCCCGGCATCGTCTATGCGCGTTCTACCCTCTAAGGATCGACATGCTCCAGCCGCCCCGCCCCGACCTTGCCGGCGCTCGCCCGGGCTTTCGCGAGTTCGTCGTCCTGATGGCGGGCCTGATGTCGCTGAACGCGCTCGCCATCGACGCCATGGTTCCGGCGCTTCCGGCGATCGGCGAGGCGCTGGGAGTCGCCGACGAGAACAGGCGCCAGCTCGTCGTCTCGCTCTACGTGCTCGGCTTCGGCTTCACCCAGATCATCTACGGGCCGCTTTCGGACCGGTTCGGGCGCAAGCCGGTGCTGATCGTCAGCCTGATCCTCTACATCGTCTGCGCCCTCGCCTGCTGGGCGGCGCCGAGCTTCACTCTGCTGCTCGCCGCCCGCATGGCTCAGGGCGGGGCGGCGGCGTCGACCCGGGTGCTCGTCGTGTCGATCGTCCGCGACCGTTTCGAGGGCCCGCAAATGGCCCGGATCATGTCGCTCGCCTTCCTCGTCTTCCTGCTCATCCCGATGCTCGCGCCGGTCTTCGGCCAGCTCACTTTGTACTTCGCCTCCTGGCACGCCATCTTCTTCGGCCTGGCTTTGGGCGGAGCGATCATGCTGGTCTGGGCGCTGGTCCGCCTGCCCGAGACCCTTCACCCCGAATATCGGCGGCCGCTCGACCCGAAGACGATCCTGGACGGCGCCTGGCAGACTTTGAGCAACCGCCAGTCGCTCGGCTACACCCTCGCCTTCACCCTGATGATGGCGAGCCTGATGGGCTATATCAATTCGATCCAGCAGATCGTCTTCGACATCTTCGCCCGCCCGAAGCTGATCGCCGCGACCTTCGCCGGCGTGGCCCTGCCCATGGCCTTCACCTCCTGGCTCAATTCGCGGATCGTCGAGCGGATCGGCACCCGCCGCGTCGCCCATACCGGCCTCGCCCTGTTCACCCTCTCCGCGCTCGCCCACCTCGCCATAATTCTGACCCTTGGCGAGAGCCTTTGGATGTTCATCGCCATGCAGGGGCTGACCATGGCCTGCTTCGGCCTCGCCTCGGCCAATTTCGGGGCGCTGGCGATGCAGCCTCTGGGCCACGTCGCCGGCACCGCTTCGTCGGTCCAGGGCACGGTCGGGACGATCGGCGGCGCCCTGCTGGGGCTGCTCGTCGGCCAGAGCTTCAACGGCACCCTCGTCCCGATGGTCGGCGCCTTCGCCGCCTTCGGAACGCTCGGCCTGCTCATCCTACTGGCGACCGAGCGCGGACGGCTGTTCGGCCGGGGGTGACATGGCGGCGGCTCGCCAGTCCTGCGGGGTGCCAGGGCCGAAGGCCCTATGAGTTCGCACAAAGATCACGAAGGCACGAAGAGGCCCCGCTGATGCCAGCCTCGCGGCGTTTTTCGGATTGGCGGCGGAATAAGCCGCTACGCGGACTCTTTGTGGCTTAGTGATCTTTGTGCGAACCCGATCTTCTTTCTTCAAATCGACTGTCCGAAATCGGACGAAGTGAACGAAGTGGACGGGACTCGCGCTAGATATCGTCGTCCGCGGCCGGTCCCGTCATCAGCGCTTCGGCGACCGCGTCGGTCTTGCCGCGAATGGCGCGCTCGAGGCGCTCGGCGACTTCGGGATTTTCGCGCAGATAGGTTTTGCTGTTCTCGCGGCCCTGGCCGATCCGGATCGAATCGTAGCTGAACCAGGCGCCCGATTTCTCGACGATGCCCGCCTTGACGCCGAGGTCGAGAATCTCGCCGACCTTGGAGATGCCCTCGCCGTACATGATGTCGAACTCGACCTGCTTGAACGGCGGCGCCACCTTGTTCTTGACCACCTTCACCCGCGTGGTGTTGCCGACGATGTCGTCGCGGTCCTTGATCTGGCCGGTGCGGCGGATGTCGAGGCGGACGCTCGCGTAGAATTTCAGCGCGTTGCCGCCGGTCGTGGTCTCCGGATTGCCGTACATCACGCCGATCTTCATCCTGAGCTGGTTGATGAAGATGACCAGGCATTTGGACTTGGAGATGGAGCCGGTCAGCTTCCTCAGCGACTGGCTCATCAGCCGCGCCTGGAGGCCGACATGCGAATCGCCCATCTCCCCCTCGATCTCGGCGCGGGGGACGAGCGCCGCGACCGAATCGACGACGAGGACGTCGATCGCGTTCGAGCGGACCAGCGTGTCGACGATCTCGAGCGCCTGCTCGCCCGTGTCCGGCTGCGAGACGATCAAATCGTCGAAGACGACTCACAGCTTCTTCGCATAGACGGGATCGAGGGCGTGCTCGGCGTCGACGAAGGCGGCGGTGCCGCCGTTCTTCTGGGCCTCGGCGATGACGTGGAGGGCGAGCGTGGTCTTGCCCGAGCTTTCGGGACCGTAGACCTCGACCACGCGCCCGCGCGGAAGGCCGCCGATACCGAGCGCGATGTCGAGGCCGAGCGAACCCGTCGAGATCGTCTCGATCTCGACCGCCTCGCGCGAGCCCAATTTCATCGCCGACCCTTTTCCGAAGGCGCGGTCGATCTGAGCGAGGGCGGCCTCGAGGGCCTTCTGCCTGTCCATATTGTCCGAGTTTCCAACCACCTTGAGTGAAGCCGCCATGGCCCGGGTCCCCTATTGCCTCTGCGCCGCCCATTCAACGCGATTGTTGCAATGTACGCATTGTGTTCACGGAGAACAAGAGGAAAACGCTTAGCTATCCTAGACCTTCCCTAGCGGCATCCAAAAATCGCTTGCCGATGAGGCTCCGGCTTTCGCCTGCAAGTCAGGCGAACGCAGCCGCCGCTTGCCCGCCCGCGCCTTTGCTGCCAACCATCCGGTCCGCACTCGGGGACGTCATGCGCATTTCATTCAATCGCTTCCGCGGATTCCTGCTCTTCGCCGCGCTCGGCCTGGCCGGCCTCTCCGCCTCGGCCGGAGCACGCGCTCCGGCGCCGGCGAAGGCGCCGGCGGATCCCGTCGTCCAGGCGGTGAAAAAATGCCGCTCCGCCGACGGCGAGAAGAAGCGGACCTGCTACACGGCGGTGCTCGACGCCCGGCTTGCCGGCGGCGGCGCGGCGGCGGCGATCCAGATGCTCGACCGCCTGGTCGCGCTCGATCCGGACGTTCGGCGGGACGCGCACATGTATGCGCACCGGATCGGCGTTTCGGCGCTGAAGTCGCCTTCCGAGGTCGGGGCGGCGTTCACGACCTGCACGCCCGCCTATCAGTCCGGCTGCTATCACGGTGTCATCCAATCCTATTTCATGGCCCGGGAGAGCGAAGGCGGCGCGGTCACGGCGGAAAGCGTCGAGGCGCTGTGCGCCGACCATCGCGAAACGCGAAAGGATCTGCTCTTCCAATGCACCCACGGCCTCGGCCACGGCCTCGCCATCCTGCGCAACCACGATCTGCCCGAGGCGCTCAAGGATTGCGATCTTCTCAGCCGGCCGGGCGAGCGGGAGATGTGCTACGCCGGCACGTTCATGGAGACCCTCGTCCACGCCACCGACCCCCATCATGTCGTCGCCCGCGCGGAGACGGCGGCGGCGCCCAGGGCCGGAAACGGCGCGGAAGGGCATGATCATCATGGCCCGGCCCATGCCGGGACCGATGCGGCGAAGCCGTCCTTCCCGGCGCTGGATCCCGCCGACCTCCATTATCCCTGCTCGGCGCTGGCCGAGAAATATCTGATCGCCTGCTACACCCTGCAGACTTCGGCGATGCTCCATCACACGAAGCGCGACTTCGCGCGGACCGCCTCGGAATGCGGCCGGGCCCCGGAGAAGGCCCGGACGACCTGCTTCGTCAGCCTCGGCCGCGACGTCAGCACGGCGGCGCTCGGCGACAGCGCGCAAGCCGTCCGCCTGTGCGGTTTCGCGGAAGCGGCGTTCCGGCCCGCCTGCCATCGCGGAGTCGTCGGGTCGATCGTCAACATGAACGCCGATCCGGCGGAAGGAATCCCTTATTGCAAGGCGGTGACGGAGGCGGAGAGCAAGCGCGTCTGCTACGCCGTCGTCGGGCAGCAGGCGCTCGTCCTTCCCAATGGCGAGACCCGGCGGGAGCAGGCGTGCCGGGCGGCCGAGCCCGACTGGCTCGAAGCCTGCCTCGGCCGCCCGCCCTCCCCCGCTCCGCCGGGCGGCGGCCTGTAGGGCCTGCCCTATTCCGGTCGAAGCCCCTGCTCCCCGGCGAAGGCCAGGGTCCAGCGAGCCCCGCGGCAGGACTGGGTGCCGGCCTTCAGCACTCGGTAAATTGGTGCCAGGCACCATTTTTCAAAATTGATGCCTCCAACGCGGTAAATTGGTGCCAGGCACCGTTTTTGAAAATTAGTGCCAGGCACCAATTATCGATTTTTGGTTTCCGGTGTTTTTGGGTTCAGGTTTCACTGCTTTCACGCTATAGGGAGTGATGCCCAGGAGCGTCCGACTTATCGTCCCCGGTCTTCCCCATCACGTCACCCATCGCGGCATCCGCCGTCAGCGCACTTTTTTCTCGGAGTCCGATTATCGGCTCTATGTTCGCTACCTGGCCGAGGCCTGCGCGGCGGCCGGCACCGCGGTGTGGGCCTGGTGCCTGATGCCGAACCACGTACACCTCGTCCTGGTCCCCTCGCTCGAACGAGGCCTCAGCACCGTCCTCCACCGAACCCAGGGCCGCTACGCCCGGGCGCTGAACGCGCGCGAAGATTGGACCGGCCAGCTATGGCACGGTCGCTTCGCT
>JBEVDE010000190.1:0-5063 GCA_040514175.1 Allosphingosinicella sp.
TATATCTTCCGCAAAGAAGGCAAGAAGAAGTAGCCATGGCGAAACTCACCCTCTTCGAACGGCGCCGTCAGCGCGTCCGCACTTCGCTCCGCAAGCGGGCCGGCGCCCGCGCGCGGCTGTCGATCCACCGCTCCGGGCGTCACATCTACGCCCAGATCATCGACGATGCCGAGGGCCGCACCGTCGCTTCCGCCTCGACGCTCGAGAAGGATGCGCGCGGCACGGCCGCCGCGACCGTTTCGGGCGCTCAGGAGGTCGGCAAGCGTGTCGCCGAGCGCGCCAAGGCGGCGGGCGTCACCCGCGTGGTCTTCGACCGCGGCGGTTTCCTGTTTCACGGCCGCGTCAAGGCGCTGGCCGACGCCGCCCGCGAAGGCGGATTGGAGTTCTAAATGGCTGACGAGAACAACATCGAAGGCACCGAGGTCCCCGCGGAAGCCGTTCAGGCTCCCGAGGCCGCTCCCGTCGAGGCCGCTCCCGTCGAGACCCGCAGCGAGGGCCGTGGCCCGCGCGGCGGCCGTGGCGGTCGCGGCGGCGGCGGTGGCGGCGGACGTGGCGGCGGCGATCGCGGCGGCCGTGGCCGGCGCGACGAGCGCGGCGGCCGTGGCGGCAATCGCGACGACGACGGCGGCGAGGAGCTGATCGAGAAGCTCGTCCACATCAACCGCGTCTCCAAGACGGTGAAGGGCGGCAAGCGCTTCGGCTTCGCGGCTCTGGTCGTGGTCGGCGACGGCAAGGGCCGCTGCGGCTTCGGCCACGGCAAGGCGCGCGAGGTGCCCGAGGCGATTTCCAAGGCGACCGCCGCGGCCAAGAAGGCCATGGTCAGGGTGCCGCTGCGCGAAGGGCGCACGCTTCACCATGACGGTCTCGGCCATTTCGGCGCCGGACGGGTCTATGTCCGTTCGGCCCCGGCCGGAACCGGAATCATCGCCGGCGGTCCGATGCGCGCCGTGTTCGAGAGCCTCGGGGTCGCCGACGTGGTGACCAAGTCGATCGGCACGTCCAATCCCTACAACATGGTCCGGGCGACTTTCGAGGCGCTCAAGGAGCAGACCAGCCCGAAAGCGGTAGCCCAGCGCCGCGGCCGCAAGGTCGCCGATCTGATGGGCCGCCGCGAGGGCCTCACCGGCGCCGAGTCTTCGGCCGAAGCAGAGCTGGTGACGGAGTAAGAACATGGCGACGATCAAGATCACCCAGACCGGTTCGCCGATCCGGCGCACCCCCGACCAGCGCAAGACGCTGATCGGGCTCGGCCTCAACAAGATGCACCGCACCGTGGAGCTGACCGACACCCCCGAGGTGCGCGGCATGATCCGCAAGGTGCACCATATGGTGGCGGTGGACGAGTAGCCGTCATCCCAGCGAAAGCCGGGACCCATGAACACGGATGCCTGCGGGTAACCTCGGGCGCTTCGGTTCATGGATCCCGGATCAAGTCCGGGATGACGATTGAAAACAGCGCGATCAAAGCGAAAGCGAGTGCAAAGACATGAAACTCAACGATCTCAGAGACAATAAGGGCGCCCGCAAGTCGCGCGTCCGGGTCGGCCGCGGCATCGGTTCCGGCCTCGGCAAGACCGCCGGCCGCGGCCAGAAGGGCGCCAAGTCGCGCTCGGGCGTCAGCGTGTTCGGCTTCGAGGGCGGCCAGATGCCGCTCCACATGCGGTTGCCGAAGCGCGGCTTCAACAACATCTTCGCCAAGGATTATGCCGAGGTGAACGTCGGCATGGTCCAGAAGGCGATCGACGCGGGAACGCTCTCCGCCGACGGAACGATCGATCAGGCCGCGCTTCGCGCCGCCGGCCTGTCGCGCGGCGGCAAGGACGGCGTCCGGCTGCTCGGAAAGGGCAGCCTCACCGCGAAGCTCGCCTTCAAGGTCGCCGGCGTTTCCGCCGGAGCCCGCAAGGCGGTCGAGGATGCGGGCGGATCCGTGGAGCTGATCGAGGTCGTTCCGGCGGCCGAGAAGGCCGCCGCGAAGAAGAACAGCGTCAAGAAGCGGACCAACGCCTGAGCCGCCTCCCACGGTTGAAAGGCTGACAAGCCGAAACCGATCACTATATGAGGCGGCGGGGGTCATCAGTCTCCGCCGCCTCGCGTCTTTTTCCGGGATCGAACCAACATGGCATCCGCAGCCGAACAGATGGCTTCCAACATCAGCCTGGCGAATTTCGCCAAGGCGACGGATCTCAAGAAAAGGCTGTGGTTCACCCTCGGCGCGCTCATCGTCTTCCGCCTGCTGAGCTTCGTGCCGCTGCCCGGAATCGATCCGCGCGCGCTCGCCAACCTCTTCGACACAACGCGCGGCGGAGTGCTCGATTTCTTCAACATGTTCTCGGGCGGAAGCCTCGAGCGGATGAGCCTGATCGCGCTCGGCGTGATGCCCTACATCACCGCCTCGATCGTCGTTCAGCTCGCCACTTCGATGTCGCCGACCCTCGCCGCCCTCAAGAAAGAGGGCGAGAGCGGCCGCAAGAAGATCAACCAATATACGCGCTACGGCACCGTCTTCCTGTGCGCGATCCAGGGCTATTTCATCGCCGTCGGGCTCGAGGGCTGGGGTCAGGGCAACAGCGCCTCGGCCGTGCTCGATCCGGGCATGATGTTCAGGATCACCACCGTCGTCACCCTCGTCGGCGGAACCATGTTCCTGATGTGGCTGGGCGAGCAGATCACCAGCCGCGGCATCGGCAACGGAGTCTCGCTGATCATCATGGCGGGAATCGTCGCCCAGCTTCCGACGACCCTCGTCCAGGTGTTCGAGAGCGGCCGCACCGGCACCATGTCGCCGCTCGCCATCCTCGCGATCGTCGCCCTCGTCGTCGTCCTCATCCTCTTCATCTGCTTCATGGAGCGGGCGCAGCGCCGGGTGCTGATCCAATATCCCAAGCGCCAGACCGCGCGCGGCCAGATGCAGGCGGAAAAGTCGCATCTCCCGCTCAAGATCAACACTTCGGGCGTGATCCCGCCGATCTTCGCCTCGTCGCTGCTGCTGATGCCGCTGACGATCGCCCAATTCGCCGGCAACCGCACCTCGGGCGAGAGCTTCTGGGGCGACATCCTCATTTCCGTCACCACCGCCCTCCAGCACGGCGCGCCGCTCTACATGGCGCTCTATGCGGCGGGCATCATCTTCTTCTGCTTCTTCTACACCGCGGTGGTGTTCAATCCGGAGGAGACGGCGGAGAATCTGAAGCGCTACGGCGGCTTCATCCCCGGCATCCGTCCGGGCAAGCGCACCGAGGAATATCTCGATTACGTGCTCACCCGGATCACCGTCATCGGCGCCGCCTATCTGACGCTCATCTGCCTGGTGCCGGAATTCGTCATCGCCCGGATGGGCATCGGCTTCTATCTCGGCGGCACATCGCTGCTCATCGTCGTCAACGTGACGATGGACACGGTGACCCAGATCCAGAGCCACCTCATCGCCCATCAATATGGCGACCTCATCAAGAAAGCGAAGCTCAAGGGGGGCTCGCGCAGGTGAACATCATCCTGCTGGGTCCCCCGGGGGCGGGCAAGGGAACCCAGGCGAGCCGGCTGATCGCGGAGCGGGGGCTGGTCCAGCTCTCGACCGGCGACATGCTGCGCGAGGCGATCAAGACGGGAAGCCCGATCGGCCTTCGCGCCAAGGCGATCATGGAGGCGGGCGAGCTCGTTCCCGACGAGGTGGTGAACGAGCTGATCGCCAACCGGCTCGACCTGCCGGAGCGCTATTCCGGCTCGGGCTTCATCTTCGACGGCTATCCCCGCACCGAGGCCCAGGCGATCTCGCTCGACGCCTTGCTCGCCGAGCGCGGCCTGAAGCTCGATCACGTCATCGAATTGCTGGTCGACGCCGACGCTCTGGTCGACCGCATCACCGGCCGCTTCTCCTGCGCCAAATGCGGCGAAGGCTATCACGATCGCTACAAATTGCCGAAGATCGCCACGCTTTGCGACGTCTGCGGCTCCGACCAGTTCAAGCGCCGCCCCGACGACAATGAGGAGACGGTGCGCACCCGGCTTACCGAATATCGCGCCAAGACCGCGCCCATCCTGCCTTATTACGACGCCCGCGGCCTCGTCCGCCGGGTCGACGGAATGGCTGACATCGCGCATGTCGAGCGGGCGATCGAGGCGATTTTGGACGGGGCCTGAGCCGCCCTTCCCGCGCGTGCGGGAATGACGGGGTTCGCCGAAAACATGGTATCACTCCCCCGCGACTCCGGCCAACGGAGCGTGGAGCGAGGGGAAATAGCATGAACCGAGGCGGCAGCGAGCGCGACGACGGCCATGTCGACCTCGAGGGCTTCATGGACGGCGTCAGGCGCCGCAATCCGCACCAGCCCGAATTCGTCCAGGCGGTGGAAGAGGTCGCCCGGGACATTTTCGATTTCACGAAGGGCAAGCACGAATATCACGAGGCCCAGATCCTCCGCCGCATGGCCGAGCCCGACCGGGTCGTCTCCTTCCGGGTCTGCTGGGAGGACGACAAGGGCAACATCAGGGTCCAGCGCGGCTACCGCGTGCAGAACAACAATGCGATCGGCCCCTACAAGGGCGGTATCCGCTTCCACCCTTCGGTCAACGAATCGATCCTGAAGTTCCTGGCGTTCGAGCAGACCTTCAAGAACGCCCTGACCGGCCTGCCCATGGGCGGCGGCAAGGGCGGCGCGAATTTCAATCCCAAGGGCAAGAGCGTCAACGAGATCATGCGCTTCTGCCAGAGCTTCATGACCGAGCTCTATCGCCATATCGGCGCCAACGTCGACGTCCCCGCCGGCGACATCGGCGTCGGCGCGCGCGAGATCGGCTATATGTTCGGCCAGTACAAGCGCATCACCAACAGCTGGGAAGGAGTCCTCACCGGCAAGGGCCTCGAATATGGCGGCTCGCTGATCCGGACCGAGGCGACCGGCTACGGCGCCGTCTATTTCCTCGCCAACATGCTCGCCACGCGCGGCGAGGATCTGGTCGGCAAGCGCGCCGTAATCTCGGGCTCGGGCAATGTCGCGACGCATGCCGCGGAGAAGATCGTGCAACTGGGCGGCAAGGTGCTGACCTTGTCCGACTCCGAAGGCTTC
>JBEVDE010000251.1:0-7720 GCA_040514175.1 Allosphingosinicella sp.
CGACCCAGGCCTCGGCGGTCGCCCGGTCGGGCTTCTCGGCGAATCGCGCCGCGCGCCAGGCACCGTCGGCGAGCGCCTCGCCGCGCCTGATGTAGCCATAGCCGGTCTCGGCGCGGTCCGGGGTTATTCCGAACGTCACCAGCCAGCCGTCTTGCGCCAGGGGCACCGCCGTCGCCACCGCGGCCCGGAACGCGGCCTCGTCCTCGATATGATGGTCGCTCGGCATGACCAGCAGGAGCTCGCCGGCCGCCGCCGACAGCGCCGCCAGCGCCACCGCCGCGGCGGTGCCGCGCGCGCAGGGCGCGAGCTCCAGGCGCGCGTCCGGCACTTCGGCGCGCACCGCCAGCGCCTGCTCCCGGGCCGCGACCACGATCGGCGCCCCCCAGGCCGCCGCCCGCCGGGCGGTCGCCTTCAGCAGGCTCACTTCGCCGGCCAAAGGCAGGAATTGCTTGGGCCGCCCCGCCCGCGACAGCGGCCAGAGCCGGGTCCCGGCGCCGCCGGAGAGGATGACGGGCCTGATCGTTGGGGCGCTCATGGGGGCGGGTGTAGCAGAGGCCGGAGGGAGCGCCACCCCGCCGCGCTCGCGGAAAATCGGTGCCTGGCACCAATTTCGCTAATCGGTGCCTGGCACCAATTCCGTTAATCGGTGCCTGGCACCGATTTCCTCAGGTGCGGACGATCGCCTCGCCCATCTCCAGGGTCTTGCCGCGGGTGACGATCACCAGGTCGCCGAGCTTCGCCGCCGCGAACAGCTTTTTCGCGAACGCGACCGGGACGGCGACGCAGCCGTGGGTCGCATAGCCCGGGGCGACGCTGTCGCTGCCGTGGATCGAGATGCCGTCATTGGTCATCCGCATCATGTAGGGCATGGGCGCGCCGTAGAGGTTGGAGACGTGCTTCGCGTTCTTCTGGGTGATCGGAAAGGCGCCGAGCGGGGTCGGCTTGTCGTCGCGGCCATAGAGGATGGCCGCCGCGCCGATCTCATAGCCGCCGCGGAAGATGGAGAGGACCTGGGCCTCGAGGTCGACGGTGATGACGATCGGGCCGTCGGCCGGCGCGCCGCTCTCGTCCCAATGATGGTCGCCCATGCGCAGCGGCCCGGGAATGTCGAGGATGCGACGGACGACGAACTCGGGATCGGCCGCCGGCGCCGCGGCGGCGATGACCGGGGGAGCCGGAACGGCCGGGGCGGGCGCTTCCGCCGCCGCGGGCGTTCGGGCGGGCCCGTCCATGACTTCGAAGCCGACGAGGAGCAGGGCCGCCGCGGCCAGCAATCCCGTCCCGATCCGAGCCGCCATTCTTCCGCCTGTCATCGTCCTGCTCCGCCCGGGCCGCCGTCGAAGCGCCCCAATGTCGCAACCTCTCCCGCGCCGCCAGCCCTCGATCCCGCCTGTGCCGCTAAGGGACGGCGGGCCCGGAATTGCTAAGGACCAGGGCGCCGGTTAGCGACGCCCGGCGCATCGCCCCCCGCGGCGCGCCGGGCGTCAAGCTGCGGGCCATGCCCGCGCCGACTCGCCTTGAAAGCGGCTGGCGAAAGGACGTTGATCCGATTCCGGATATTTCGCAAGCGTTACGGCAAGACCGGCCGGTTGGCGCAGCAGCCCTTGTAATTGCTCGCGAAATCCGGACGTTGACGTCAAATTTCGTCTGGATTCGATGCCGATAGATATGATATCGGAGGCATACCGAGAGTTTGGAATGGCTTCCTCTCACGGTGGGGGTCGAGGGGTTTGCTTCCACGGGCCGCTCGGCCCCCTTAGCTTTTGTCGGTCATCCCGCGCCACGGCGGCGGCGAGCCGAGGTCCTTCGGCTCGGGCCTGGTGATCTCCCAATTGGCGCTCTGGAAATGGCCGGCGATATGGTCGGCGACGGCGCCATGGACCTGAGGCTCCTGATCGGGATCCTGCCGTTTCTCGAGCGCGGCGAGCTGATACTTTTCCAGCGCCCTCCAGACATGTTTGGGCATGACCCTGAGCCAGACCCTGATCGCCCGGGCGAGTTCGGCAGGGGTGACGGCGATTCGGTTGTCCATATGAGAACAAATAGAGAACAAACGCGGACGGCCGCAATCGATTTTTGCATATGCTCGCGCTTCCCACGCGCCACCGCGGGCTCTAATCGTCCCTCATGTGCAACCTCTTCCGCCTCCGCAGCACCGAGGATCTGAGCCGCCTGTTCGACGCGCGCCCGCTCGAGCTGCCGTTCGAGGGCAGGCCCGACATCTATCCCAAATATGAGACCCTCGTGGTCCGCAAGGAAAGCGGCGAGCGCCGGCTCGACTGCATGGCCTGGGGCATTATCCGCACGATGCCGGGCAAGAGCGGCAAGCCGGTCAAGAAGGCGATCACCAACGTGCGCAACCTCGATTCGCCCTTCTGGCGCTCGACCCTCGCCAATCCGGCCCAGCGCTGCCTCGTCCCCTTCACCAGCTTCGCCGAGCCCCGCCCGGGCAAGGACCCGGAAACCGGCCGGCCCGCCAATTGGTGGTTCACGGTGGAAGGCGAGCAATGCTGCGCCTTCGCCGGCATCTGGCGCTGGAGCGAGGACCGGCCTCGCTTCGCCTTCCTCACCTGCGAGCCCAATCCCCTCGTCGCCCCGCTCCACCCCAAGGCGATGCCGGTCATCCTCCAGCGCGAGGATTATGACTCCTGGCTCGACGGCGAGGCCGCCGACGCCTGCTCGCTGGCCCAACCCTTCCCGAGCCAGCTGATGCGGGTCGCCTGACCGCTCTCCGGCGCCCGCCGCGCCTTGGCAATGAATCGCGCCAGGCGTAGACGTCGGTGTGCCGCGACTCCCCGGAGCCGGCCAGTCGACTTCTTTCCGGTATGCGGAAAACCAGGAGGCGATCATGAAACCAGCGAAGATGCTCATCTCTCTTTTCGGCGCGGCGGCGGTGACCCTGGCGGCCTCGCCCGCGCCGGCCAGGCACTCGGCCGGCCAGAAGCCGGTGATGCGGGTGGTGTCGGGCTCGATCATCTACACGCGCAGACCCGGCATGGTCCTGATCTGCGCGCGCGGCCGGGTCGGCTCGCGCGGCTGGACCAACGCCATGCTGACTCCGCGGGTCTATGTCGCGCCGCCGGCGAACGGCATCTGGGAAGTGGATTTCACCGCCCGCCCGCCGCACGGAATCGTCGCCCAGGTCGTTACGCCGATCGCGGCGCGGCGCAGCTGGGCCGCCCCCCGCAATCTGCGGGGCATCCGAATCGTCTCGCGCACCAACAGCATCGTCGTCCGCGCCCCCTCGCGACGCTCGGCCTGCTGACGGCGGGGGGAGGCACCGGGAGGGTCGCTTACCCCGTCATCCCGGACTTGGTCCGGGATCCATGAACATCGCCTCGTTCGGACTGGCACCGCGATGTTCATGGCTTCCGGCTTTCGCCGGAATGACGATGAACCCTAAACCGACGGCAGATCGAATTGCGCCGCCAGCGCCCGCAGCGGCGCCATGCTCGGCCGCGCGCCGACCTCGCCGAGCCAGCGGCCCAGCCCGGGCCCGGGCCGGGGCTCGATCGCCCGCCAGCCGATCAGCCCGGCCCAGCCCAGGAAGGCGGTCAGATCGGCCATGGTGAAGGCCTCGCCCGCCAAGAACCGCGACTCCGCCAGCCGAGCCTCCATCAAGGCCAGCATCGCCGCGCTCCGCTCGACATTGGCCCTCGCCCAGTCCGGAAATTGCTCGAGCCGCCCGGCGAACATCGCCTGCGTATGATGCCCAAATTCGATCGCCGGCTCCACCAGCCTCTGCTCCGCCCGCCGCTCCCACATCGCCACCACGGCCCGCCCCTCCGCCCCCTCGCCGAACAGCGAAGGCCCCGGCGCGATGGCGTCGAGATACTGGCAGATGGTCAGTGATTCGGTGATGAAGAGCCCGCCGTCCGTCTCGAGCGCCGGCACCGCCCGAAGCGGGCTGACCCGGCCATATTCCTCCGGAGTCAGATCGCCCACATCCACCGTCTCGACCTCGATCCCCCGCTCCGCCACGAAGATCAGCACTTTGAGCGCGTTCGGCGCGATCGGGCGTATGTACAGGCGCATTCATATTCCTCCAGAGGTGAGTGATAAGTGCAGCCACGGCTCTCGAATAGGCACAAATCCATGGGCTGCTGGTGACGACGCCACTGCGATCGAATGCTTGTCGTCAGATGCCGAGCGACTGCCACCAGTGACGGTGACCGCAAGCCCGGCCGCCTTGCCGCTCGGCGAATCGAAGTGGGTTCGCACAAAGGCGCGAAGGCACAAAGGGCCCGTGCCAACTCGTGCGCCGCAGGCCATTCCTGCCGCGGCGTCGAAGCGGGCCGAGGTCGGGAAAGAGCGCTACGCGCTTGTCGCCGGCCCGGCCCCTTCGTGCCTTCATGCCTTAGTGCGAAACAAAAAGCGGCCTGTCCGCCGCTCTAAGGCCCCGGCCAAGCTCCCGCCTCGGACCAACGGCAAAGAGTGACAGTCACTATTTCACCCGAAGCACCAAAGGACCAAAGAGGCCGAATCGCTGCGACCCGCCATGTGCGCTCCCCGGCGACCCAATGGAGGAGCGACTGCGTCGCTCAAACGAAATCCTGCCGGCCGGCTCTCCCCTTCGAGTTGCCGCGGCCTCTTTGGTCCTTCGGTGCTTTGGGTGAAACTATGGCGGCACCGTTGCCGTCAGTAAGCGCTCGGCTCGAACGTCCTGGCGCCCGGGCCGCACGCTCTCACGTGCCTTTCCGAGGAATAATGGCCCTTCGCGATTTCGCACTCGATGGTGACGGTGCCGCTCACCTCTCCGACCGGGCCTTCGCCGGCGTAATGGAATAAGGCGCCATCCTCGGGATAATCGAACGCCCACCAGACTCGGCGGACGATATAATCCTCGGTGCCGATGTCGATGCCGGCGACCGGCCCCACGCGATTCCGCATCACGGTGACATAATCGCCTTCGCGCGGAAGCGCCGGGACGTTCATCTGCAGGCTGTACTCGGCCTCGCCGCCGCCCGGCGGCACGATGACGAGAGTGACTTCAATCATTTCCCCATTCCACTGACCGAATGAATCCCGCTCGTCGTATATATTCCCTTTTTGTTCCCATCGCAAGCTTGAACGTCGAGGAATAGTCTCCTTTTCCGTTCGGGCTGAGCGCCGCCGACGCCGCCTCTCACCCGCAACCGACGCTTTTCACGCTTTCTTTGTCAATTTGAGCGACACTAAGACCCTGTCGGCACAGTTTACACAGCGCGAGGCACCCACCCTTTGATCAGGCTGTTCAAGCATTACGTCCCCCACAGCGTGCTGATGCTGGGCGTGATCGACTTCCTGCTGCTGATCGCGGCGGGGGAGGCGGGCTGGCTTCTGCGCCTGTGGCAGATCAGCGGCGCGGCGGATCCCAACGTCCAGCGCCTGCCGCACCTGCTCACCTTCGCGATCGTGCTCCAGCTCGCCATGGTCGGGGTCGGCGCCTACGGAGTCGACGCCCTGCGCTCGATGCGGCTCGCTGCGGCGCGGCTGGTGGTGGCGATCTCGCTCGGGGTGATCCTGCTCTCCCTGGTTTTCTTCCTGCTTCCGGCGGTGACCTTCTGGCGCTCCAACCTGCTCTACGCGATGGGCTTCGCCTTCGGCCTGCTGTTCGTCGCCCGGCTGGTCTTCGGCCGGGCGCTCGGCAACGAGGCGTTCAAGCGGCGGATCCTCGTCCTCGGCGCCGGCCCCCGCGCCGCCCGGCTGGAAACGCTTTCCCGGACGGAAGGGGCGGGCTTCGCCATCGCCGGCTATGTCGGCATGAACGACGGGCCGCAAGCGGTGCCGCATTCGGTCAACCGCGACGACATCGCCAACCTCACCGCCCATGTCGTCCGGCTGCGGGTGACCGAGGTGGTGCTGGCGCTGGAGGAGCGGCGCAACGCGCTTCCGCTCGCCGATTTGCTCCGGATCAAGACGACCGGAGTCCATGTCAACGAATTCTCCTCCTTCATCGAGCGCGAGACCGGACGGGTCGACCTCGACAGCGTCAATCCGAGCTGGCTGATCTTCTCCGACGGCTTCTCGTCGGGGCGGCGGCTGTCGGCGGCGGGCAAGAGGATCTTCGACATCCTCGTCTCGGCCGTCATCCTGCTCGTCTTCGCGCCGCTCATCCTCCTCACCGCCCTGGCGGTGAAGCTCGAGAGCAAGGGGCCGGCCTTCTTCCGCCAGCGCCGGGTCGGGCTCTACGGGCAGAGCTTCGAGCTGGTGAAATTGCGCTCGATGCGCGAGGATGCCGAGGTCGGCGGCAAGGCGGTCTGGGCGCAGAAGGACGATCCCCGGGTGACGAGGGTCGGCTCGGTGATCCGCAAGCTGAGGATCGACGAACTGCCCCAGGCGTGGACGGTGCTGACCGGCAAGATGAGCCTGGTCGGGCCCCGGCCCGAGCGCCCCCAGTTCGTCGCCGATCTCGAGGCGCGGCTTCCTTATTACGCTGAGCGCCACGTCGTGAAGCCGGGGATCACCGGCTGGGCCCAGATCAACTTTCCCTACGGCGCCTCGGTCGAGGACGCGCGGCAGAAGCTCGAATATGACCTCTATTATGCCAAAAACTATACGCCGTTCCTCGACCTCCTGATCCTCCTCCAGACGGTAAGGGTGGTGCTGTTTCCGGAGGGGGCGCGATGATCGTCCTGCTCGGCTTCTGGACCCACGCGCTCGCCGCCTTGCTCTACGGGGCGCTGGCCCTGTGGCAGCTTCGGCGGTGGAACGAGGACGGCGGCAATCGCCGACTCGTCGCCGCCTTCGCGGTGACCTCGGCCTGGGCGATCTTCATCGCCCTGCAGGGGCCGCACAGCCTCGGCGCCGGGATCGCGGAAGCGGCCCGCAACTTCGCCTTCCTCGGCTTCATGTACGCGATCGTCAGCCGGGCGGCGGAGGAGCGCGGTCAGCAGGGGGTCAAGCTCGTCTACACGGTGGTCGCCGGGGTGATCGGGCTCCAGCTCACTTTGGCCGGCGTGACTCCGTCCTCCGCGGACAATGTCCTGCTTCACGAGGCTTTGGTCTCCACCGCGCAGGTGATCGGACTCACCATCGCCGCCGGCTCTTTGGTGCTCGTCCACAATCTCTACGGCCAGGCCGCGCACGAGAGCCGCTGGGGAATCCGGCTGCCGATGATCGCGCTGGCCGGAATGTGGGCCTACGACCTTCATCTCTACACGGTCGGCTGGCTGACCCGCGGGCCGGTCGACGACCTCTATGCGATGCGCGGCGCGATCCTCGCCATGCTCGTGCCTCTGTTCGCGCTTGCCAGCCGCCGCAATTCCGGCTGGCGGATGCAATTGTCGCGCGCGGCGACCTTCCAGTCGCTGTCCCTCATCGCCATCCTCGGCTATCTCATCCTGATGATGACCGCGAGCCGGGCGCTCGAGGTGGTCGGCGGCAACTGGGTCCGGATCGGCCAGGTCGGCCTCGTCTTCGCGATCACCCTCGCGGCGGTGATCCTGCTGCCGTCGGGCCGGATGCGGGCCTGGTCGCGGGTGATCGTCGCCAAGCATTTCTTCGAGCATCGCTACGATTATCGCGAGGAATGGCTTCGCTTCACCCGCAGCGTCGGCGGCGATGCGCCGCTCGGCGAGCGGATCATCAAGGCCATCTCCGACATCGCCGAAAGCCCCTCCGGCCTTCTGCTCGTTCCGGAAGGCGGGCGCCTGAGCGTCGCGGCGCGGTGGAACTGGCGCGACGACCTGCCCGAGGCGAGCGCCGGCGACGCCGAGCTGATCCGCTTCCTCGAGACGAG
>JBEVDE010000265.1:0-9275 GCA_040514175.1 Allosphingosinicella sp.
GCATGCTCCTCCAGCGCGACGGCCTGTCGCAGCTCGTCTACAAGCACGCCATCTCGACCGTGCAGCCGGAACGGCCGGTGAGCTTCATGGAGCAGGATGACGAGGAGCCGGCCGCCTGAGTTTCACCCAGCAACCGTCCGACGGCGAGTGCAGCCGCGGTGCCACGGCGATCGTCGCCCTTCCCGACAGGCCGGCGGGGAGGGGGCGGCGCGACGTCGAGGCTCGCCTCGACGAGGCCGCCGGCCTGGCCGAGGCGATCGGGGTCGAGGTTTCCGACCGGCTGCATTTCAAGATCCGCTCCCCTCGGCCCGCGACCTTGTTCGGCTCGGGCCAGGTCGAGTCGATCGCCGAGGCGGTGGCGCGCGACGAGGCCGAGCTGGTCATCGTCGACGCGCCGATCACGCCCATCCAGCAGAAGAATCTCGAGGCCGCGATCAAGGCCAAGGTGATCGACCGCACCGGCCTCATCCTCGAGATTTTCGGCGAGCGCGCGGCGACGGCGGAGGGCCGTCTCCAGGTCGAGCTCGCCCATCTCGACTATCAGGCGGGCCGCCTCGTGCGCAGCTGGACCCATCTCGAGCGCCAGCGCGGCGGCTTCGGCTTCCTCGGCGGCCCCGGTGAGACCCAGATCGAGGCCGACCGAAGGCTGATCCGCGATCGCATGGCCAAGCTGAAGAAGGAGCTCGAGCAGGTCACCCGAACCCGGGCCCTTCACCGCGCCCGCCGCCAGCGCGCGCCGTGGCCGGTCATCGCCCTGGTCGGCTACACCAATGCCGGCAAATCGACCCTGTTCAACCGCCTCACCCGGGCCGAGGTGATGGCCGAGAATTTACTGTTCGCGACCCTCGACCCGACGATGCGCGAGATTCCCTTGCCCGGCTTCGACAAGGCGATCCTCTCCGACACGGTCGGCTTCATCTCGGAGCTTCCGACCCAGCTCGTCGCGGCCTTCCGGGCCACCCTGGAGGAAGTCATCTCGGCCGACCTCATCGTCCACGTCCGCGACATCTCCCATCCCGACAGCGACGCCCAGCGCGAGGATGTCGAAGCCGTGCTCGCCGAGATCGGCGCCGGCGGGGAAGGGGGCGCCCCGCTGATCGAGGCGTGGAACAAGATCGACCTTCTCGAAGGGGAGGAGGGGGAGCGGGTCAAAGCGGAATCGGCCCGGCGCGACGACGTCATCCGGATCTCGGCGCTGACCGGGGAGGGGCTCGGCGAATTGCTCGAATGCGCGTCGGCCAAGCTCAGCAAGGGCGCGAAGCTGCGCACGGTGACGCTCGGAGCCTCCGACGGCGAGGCGATCGCCTGGCTCCACGCCAACGGCCGCATCGAGAGCCAGCGGACCGACGGGGTGGAGACGGTGTTCGAAGTGAGGCTGTCAGACGCGGACTGGGCGAGATTGCAGGCTAAGCAAAGGGTCTGAGCTATCCTCCCCATCGCCAGATGGGGAGGGGGACCATGCGGAGCATGGTGGAGGGGTAACTGCCGAGGCCTGCTCCAGCTACCCCTCCACCACCCTTCGGGTGGTCCCCCTCCCCATGCTTCGCATGGGGAGGATAGATCAAACCAGCCGCTTCGCTCTCTGCCAAAGCTCTTCCAACGCCTCGATATCCATATCCTTCAAAGGCTTGTCGGCAATCTCTTCCACCTTGCGGAAGCGCCGCTCGAATCGCGCCGAGGCTTGGCGAAGCGCCGTTTCCGGGTCGATCTCGAGGTGGCGGGCGTAATTGACGACGCTGAACAAAAGGTCGCCGAGCTCGGCGGCGCGCTCCCCGGCATCGGCGGCGGAGTTGATCTCGGCCAGCTCCTCGTCGATCTTGGCCCGCGGCCCGGAGACGTCGGGCCAGTCGAAGCCGATCCGGGCGGCCCGGCGCTGGAGCTTCTCGGCGCGTTTCAGGGCTGGCAGGGCGAGCGCGACTCCGGCGAGCGCGCTCTTGTCCTCGTCCTGGTGGCGCTCGGCCGCCTTCAGAGCCTCCCAGCCGGGGCTGGCCGCTTCGTCGCCGAAGATATGCGGGTGGCGGCGGATCATCTTGGCGCAGATCGACGCCATGACGTCATCGAGCCCGAAGGCGCCGGTCTCCTCGGCCATGCGCGCGTGGTAGACGACCTGGAGCTGGAGATCGCCGAGCTCGTCCTTCAGAGCCGCCATATCCTCGCGGGCGATCGCGTCCGCCACCTCATAGGCTTCCTCGATCGTGTAGGGCGCGATCGTGGCGAAGCTTTGCGCGACGTCCCATTCGCAGCCGTCCGCCGGATCGCGCAGCCGGCGCATGATCTCGACCAGGTCGGAGAGGGAAGTGGACGAATTGGACACGTAAAAAGTCAATCCCTAAGTGCGATAATATACATTATGTAAAATACAATACATTGTTTTCTGGCTGGCTCCCCCTCACGGCTTGAGCACCAGCCACTGGCCCTCGACGCCCCAGCCGGACAGCGACGACAGGAAGTTCATGCCGAGCACCTCGGTGTCGCCGAACGAATCCGAGACATGGACGGCCATGTCGCGGCGCTCGATCGCTCCGACCTTGAGCCGGGCCACCCGTCCGCGCTTCGCCGCGACCACTCCGTTTGCCGTCTGCACCATGACCGGAAAGCCGCCGGTCGGAATATCCGCCGCCGCCGCGGTCCGGGCCGAAATGCTGGTCACGGTCGCGCCGCTGTCGACCAGGAAGCGGACCTTGTGGCCGTTCAATTCGCCGTTCACCCAGAAATGGCCGTCCATCGATTTACGGATTCGAAGCGCCGTTCCGGTCGCGACCGCGTCGCCCTCGCCCCGGCTTTCGGCGAGCACCCTTTTGCCCAGCGCCATGAAATCGTCCTTCAAAGTGAAGGCGACGAAGACGGCGAGGAAGATGAGCACCCAGCCGGCGAACATCTTGAGCCCTTGCCCGAGCGGGATCTTGCGCACCATCAGGGCGCTGCCGACGAGCACGAGCATTCCGAGCAGATAGACGAAGTTGAGCGCCTGATCGCCGTCGTTCACAGCTCGATCTCCAGGCCATCATAGGCCGGCTCGACTCCCGCCGGCAGCTCTTCCACCAGAGTGTCGTAATCCATGCTGTTGTCCAGATGGGTGAGCAAGGCCCGCTTCGGCTGAAGCCGCGCGATCCAGTCGAGCGCGAGGTCGAGATGCGGATGGGTGGGGTGCGGGCGGCGCCTCAAACTGTCCACGATCCACAGGTCGACGCCCTGGAAACGAATCTCCATTTCCGGCGTCATCTCGTTGAAATCTGTGGAATAGACCACCGACGCACCGCCCGCGTCGAAGCGCAGGCCGGCGGTCGTGATGTCGCCGTGCGGCTGGTCGACCACCTGCACCGAAATGCCGTTCAAATTCATATGGTCGGGCAACAGATTGCCGGTGGCGACGGCCGGATAGCCGCTCTTGCCGTCGAAGGCGTAGGCGAAGCGATGCTTGAGGCTCTCCAGGGTCTCGAGCCGGGCGTAGCCGGCCACCGGCTGGCCGCGGGCGTGGTAGAGCTGGCGAAGGTCGTCGATGCCGTGGCAATGGTCGGCATGGTCGTGGGTCCAGATGACTCCGTCGACCCCGGTCACGTTGGCGTCGAGCAATTGCTCGCGAAGGTCGGGCCCGGTGTCGACGAGGATCCGGGCGCGCTCGTGGCTGACGAGGATCGAGACCCGGCGGCGGCGATTGCGGGGATTGCCGGGATCGCACTCGCCCCAGTCGTTGCCGACCCGGGGCACGCCGCTCGAAGTGCCGCTTCCAAGGATTGTGACTTTCATCGCCCAACCTTACTGAAAAGGTTGCGGAAGTTGGCGGTGGTGCACTCCGCCAGCGACTCTACCGTCTCGCCGCGCAGATCGGCCAGGAAACGGGCGGTGTCGGCGACGAAGGCGGGCTCGCAGGGCCGGCCCCGGTGCGGAACGGGGGCGAGGAAGGGCGCGTCGGTCTCGATCAGCAGGCGGTCGGAGGGGATCATCTTCGCCGAAGATTGCAACTCCTTGGCGTTTTTGAAGGTCACGATTCCGGAAATCGACACGTAGAGCCCCAGATCCAGGGCCTTGTCGGCGAAATCCTGGCTTGCGGTGAAGCAATGGATCACGCCGCCATAGGTCCCCTTCCCCATCTCCTCGGCCAGGATCGCATAGGTGTCGGCCTCGGCCTCCCGAGTGTGGACGATGATCGGGAGGCCGGTCTCGCGGGCGGCGGCGATATGGGCGCGGAAGCTGGAGCGCTGGCGGTCGCGGTCGCTATGGTCGTAATAATAATCGAGCCCGCTCTCGCCGATGCCGACGACCCTGGGATGCGCGGCGCGCTCGACCAGGGTCGCGGTCTGGACGTCGGGATGGGCGTCGGCTTCGTGCGGGTGGATTCCGACCGAGGCCCAGACGTCGTCCTCGCGGGCCGCGAGGCCGATCACTTCGTCCCATTCGGACTGGCGGGTCGAGATGTTGAGCATGGTCGAGACGCCCGCCGCGCGGGCGCGCTCGAGCACCGCCCGCTGCTCTTCCACCAGGCCCTTGTAGTTGAGATGGCAATGGCTGTCGGTGAACATGGCGCTCTCCTTAGCCCCATCTCCGCCCCTTCGCGCAAGCGCCGTCTGGGCTTCTCTTCGATCGCGCCATCAAGGCTCTGGTGCGAAAGGCCATTTCTGCTAGGACGCGCGGCACCGAGTTGATGCGCCCGCACGGGGGCCGGCGGGACGGGGACAGGATGAAGCGGCCTGACAAGTTGAGTAGCGCAGACCGGGCCGATCCTCCCGCCGCTCCGGCCGGAAGCCGCGCCGCGCGCCTCGCCGTCGTCATCCCCTCCTTCCGGGCCGCGGCGACGATCGGCGCGGTGCTGCGCGCGATCGGTCCCGAAGTGGAGCTCATCTACGTCGTCGACGATTTCTGCCCCGATTCCACCGGCGAGCGGGCCCTCAGGGACCATAAGGATGCAAGGCTCATCGTGCTTCGCAACAAGCGCAACCTGGGAGTCGGCGGAGCGATGAAGCGCGGCTATGCCCGGGCCCTGGCCGACGGCGCCGAGATCGTCGTCAAGCTCGACGCCGACGGCCAGATGGATCCGCGCCACATCCCGCGCCTGATCGCGCCGATCCTCGAAGGCTCGGCCGATTACGCCAAGGGCAACCGCTTCGCGCCCGAACGGCTGATGCCTTCGGGAAGCGCGCCGCGCGCCCTGAAGGCGATGCCGCCGGTGCGCCGCGCCGGCAACATGGCCTTTTCCGTCCTCCACCGGGCGGCGACCGGCTATTGGCGGATCGGCGACCCGGCCAACGGCTATACCGCCGTCCACGCCCGGGCGCTCGAGCGGATCGGGCTGGACGCGCTGGCGGACTGCTTCTTTTTCGAGACCGACATGCTGTTCCGGCTGAACCTCGTCGACGCCGTCGTCGCCGACGTGCCGCTCCCGGCCTGCTATCCGGGCTCGGGCAGCAGCCTCAGCCTGCGCCGGGTCGCGCCGCGCTTCGCCCTCATGACCGCGAGCCGTCTGGTCCGGCGCCTGCGCGCCAAATATTTCGCCGGGCGGTGGAATATCGGCTCGGTCAAGCTCGCGGCGGCGATGACGATGATTGCCGCGGCCGCCGGCCTCGCCGGATGGCGCTGGCTCGATCCGCTGGGCGGCCGAAGCCCCCTCGGCACCGCCGCAGCGGCGACCGCCTGCCTGCTGCTCGGCCTGGGCCTGCTCGCCGCCGCCGGCCGCTACGACGCGCGCAGCGCCGCCCGCGAGCCCCTCTCCCGCCGGAGCTCGACCTGCTGAATGGAGGCGACGGGGCCGTTGCCGAACCGCCTCACCGGCGTCAGGCCGCCGTCCCTGGGGCTGGCGGCGCTGCTGATCGCCGGTTGTCACGGCATCTATACGCTTGCCGTCGGAGTGAGGATGTCGCCCGACAGCCAGGCCTATGCCTATTGGTCGGCGCGGCTGGTCGATAACGGGTTCGACTATCCGGCCATCCTCGCCGAGGCCAGCGTCGGCTTCCCGGCGATCCTCTACGCTCTGTTCGGGACCGCGCTGGCCGTGCTTCGCCTGGCCTTCGGCGACGGCTGGGCGGCCGCCTCGGTCGTCCTCAACCTGGCGGCGCACGTGGCGCTCGGACTCCTGGTCGTCCGGCTGGCGGCCCGAGCGACCGGCAGCGGCGCCGCGACCTGGGGCGCGCTCCTCCTCTACCTCGGCTGCTTCGACCTCCTCATGTGGGTCCCCTTCGTGCTTTCGGACGCCACCTTCGTTCTCCTCGCCTTCGCCATCTTCACCCTTGCCGCGGCTCGGATCCTGGGCGATTCCAGAGGGTGGACGGCGGTGCTGATCCCGGCCGCGGCCGGAATCTTCTATCGCCCGACCGGAATGGTCCTCCTGCCCGACCTCGCCTGGGCGATCTATCTGTCGAAGACCGGCGGCCGCGCGATAAGGCGCGGGCCGGTTCTGGCCGCCCTCGCCGCGGCCGTCGCCGCCGGCGCCTTGGCCTTCGCCTGGTTCGTTCAGGATCCGGGGCGGTGGCCGCTGGACTCCTTCTCCACCGCCTTCCGCAACGTGGCCGCGGAATATGCCCTGGGCGAGGTGGTGAGCGGCCGGCCCGAGACCTATCACGCGCCGCCGGCCGCACTGCTCGACCATCTGCTGATCTCGGCCGACCGCTTCGTCCATTTCTTCGCGATCGGCGCCGCCGACTACAGCGCCGCGCACTGGCTTGCCGAGCTGGCATTCTTCCTGCCCTGCTACGCGCTCGCCGCCTGGCTCGCCGTCGCCCTGTGGCGCGGCCGCACGGGCTTCGCCGCGCCCGAGCGCAAAGTCTTCCTCGCCGCGTTCGGCGCGGTCCTGTCCTACGCCCTCTTCCACGCTCTGGTGCAGGTCGATTTCGACTGGCGCTACCGGATCCCGATCCTGCCCCATCTCATCCTGCTCGCCGCCGGCGGCCTCGCCGACCTCTTGCGCCGGGGCTCGGCGCGATGACCGGCAGCGTTCCTTATCTGTTCAGCGTCGACGTCGAGGACCCCCGGCTCGACCTGCCCGGCGGCGAGCGCCTGCCGGAGCGGGTGCCCTTTCTGGTCGGCGCCTATCTCGATTTCCTGCGCCGGCACGGCGGCTCGGGCAGCTTCTTCTTCGTCGGCGAAGTGGCGCGCCGGCATCCCGGCCTGGTAGCCCGGATCGTCGCCGAGGGGCATGAGATCGGCTGCCATTCCGACGCCCATGTCCCGCTCGACCGGCTCGGCCAGGCGCGGTTCCGGGACGACGTCTCGCGCAACCTCGAAGCCCTCCGCGCGGCCGGCGCCGGGGCGATCCTTGGCTATCGCGCGCCCTGCTTCTCGCTCACCGCCGAGACCGGCTGGGCCTATGAGGCGCTGGCCGCGCTCGGCTTCACTTATTCGAGTTCGGTGCTTCCGGCGCGAAGCCCGCTCTACGGCTATCCGCAATTCGGGACGGCGCCGCGCCTGGTCGAGGGCGTCGTCGAGCTGCCGGTGACCCTGCTTCCCTTCCGGCGGCTGCCGGTGCCGGTCGGAGGCCTCTATTTCCGGGTCCTGCCCCGGCCGATCCTGCGCCGGGCGCTGGCGGCGCTTCACCGGCGCGGCGAGGCGGTGGCGAGCTATCATCACCCCTACGACATCGACACCGAGCAGAGCTTCACCCATGCCGGCTTCCGCCGCTGGGGCCCGTTCGACCTGATGATGCGGGCGAACCGGGGGGCGGTGCTTCCCCGGCTCGACATGGCGGCCGGACTCGGCTTCTCCTTCGCCGGCTACGGACCTTATGCAAAGCGGGTCGGCGAGGCCCTGCGCTCGGAGCGGATTGCGAATGGCTGACGAATATCGCTTCGAGATGCTGCAGCATGACGCCGCCGGATATGATCGGGTTTCCAGGCTTCTCCGGACGGTCTTTCCCAAGGCGCGGCACCTGACCCCCCGCTATCTCGAATGGCATTATGGCGGCAGTCCCGACGGCAAAGCGGTGGGCTGCAACGCATTCGCCGGCGACGAACTGGTCGGCCATATGGCGGCGATCGTGTTTCCCGGCCGGATGGAGGGAGCGGAGCGCCGGGGGATGTATACCGTCAACGGCGCCGTCCACCCCGCCCATCGCGGCCGCCGCCTGCAGAGCCGGATCAGCGCCGCCATGTTCGAGGAGGCGGTGCGCCTCGGCTACGACTTTTGCTTCGCTACGGGCAACAAGTGGAGCACGGGACCGCTCCTGACCCGGTTCGCGATGGTCCGCCCGCTCGACGCCCGGATCGGCCTCGGCCTGCCGCGGCTTCGGGACACCGGCCGCGAGCCCAGCTTCGAGCGGATCTGGAGCGACGAGGCGCTGCGCTGGCGGATGGCCAATCCCGAAGGCCGCTATGCGCGGGTCCGAAGCCCGGACCAGTCCGCTATCCTGTCGGCGACCGGCGCGCCCGGCGTCGGCGCCATCCTCCACCAAAATCGGCGTCTCGAAGACCTGGCGCCGCGCAATGCGGCGCCGGGGCCGCTGCGCCTCTGGCTTGGGCTCGATCCGGGCGTCGACTGGAAGGGCTCGGCCTTCCTGCCCATTCCGATGCGGCTTCGCCCTTCCCCGCTCAACCTCGTCTTCAAGGATCTGACCGGCGGCGGCTTCGCGCCCGATCCGGACCGGATCGTGTTCCGCGGCGTCGATTTCGATGCTTATTGAGCGGCGAAATGCCTGGAGCGATGATGGACCGGTTGTCCTCTTTCCGTTCGGGCTGAGCTTGGGGGCGAACGGAGGGGCAATCCAGCCCTTGACGCTCCAATTGTCCCCAAAAGTCATGCTCGAGGCGGTGACGGCGGGGCTTGCCATCGGCTATGAGGTCGCCAGCGAGCCTGGGGAGAGCGCCATGACCGACCATCGTTTCGATCCGTCCGATCCGGCGCCGCGAGGCCCGATGCTGGGCGAGGCGATCGACTCGGCGGTGGGCAAGATCACGACCGGCATCGTCATCGCCGGGGCGATCGTCGGGCTCGCCGTCTACGCCCGGCCGGGGCCGCCGCGCTTCGACGCTTTCGCCTTCGGCAACCAGATCGTCCGGGTCGACGGCAAGACCGGCACGATCATCGCCTGCGAGGGCGCCCAGACCTGCCAGCTCGTCCTTCGTAAGGGCCAGCGGCTGACCCGGATCAAGCGGACCGACTCCTTGCCCGCGCCGGCGCCCGCTAAGCCTCTGCCGGCAGCTCCAGCCGCGGGAAAATAGGAACGGGCGGCTCCAGGGTGAAGCCGGAGGCGGCGAGCCGGGCATAGCGGCCGGTGTCGGCGAGGGCGGTGAAGTCGCGCTCGCCGGACGGCACGCCCAGCTGGTCGAGCAGCTTCGCCGCCGAGCCTGGAA
>JBEVDE010000271.1:0-5309 GCA_040514175.1 Allosphingosinicella sp.
ATCGCGTGTCGGGGACAGGTTTGCGCAGGCGTTCACCAACAAATGGTTAACGGCGAAGTTACCCTAAAATCCTCCCCGAGATTTCTCGGGGAGGGGGACCATGCGAAGCATGGTGGAGGGGTTCTTCGGCGGCAGGCCCCTCCACCGCCCTTCGTGCGGTCCCCCTCCCCACGAACTCGTGGGGAGGATTTAAGCCGGCTCTACCGCCAGATTGTCGATCAGCCGGGTCCGCCCGATCCTCGCCGCCGCCAGCAGCCGGGCCGGCCGCTCCAGCGACGTCACCGGCGCCAGCGTCTGCGCGTCGCACAGCTCGACATAGTCGATCGGATCGAAGCCGGCTTTGGCCAGCCGCTCCTTCGCCGCCGCCAGAGCCTCGGCGACGTCGCCGCCGCGCTGGATCGCCGCGGCCGCCTCGCCCAGCGCCCGCGGCAGCGCCCGCGCCGACTGGCGCTCCTCGTCGGTGAGATAGGCGTTGCGCGAGGAGAGGGCGAGGCCGTCGGCGTCGCGCTGGGTCGGCACGCCGACGATCTCGACCGTCAGGCCGCGCTCGCGCACCATCTCGCGGATGATGGCGAGCTGCTGATAATCCTTCTCCCCGAACAAAGCGATGTCGGGGCGGACCTGCTCGAACAGCCTGGACACCACGGTCGCGACGCCGTCGAAATGGCCGGGGCGGGCGGCGCCGTCGAGGCTGTCGCCGAGGCTTCCGGCGCGGACGTCGGTCACGGAGCCATCGGGATAAATGGTGGCGACGTCCGGCGACCACAGGATCGCGCAGCCTTCCTCCTCGAGCATCTTGGCGTCGCTCGCTTCGCGCCGGGGGTAGGTGGAAAGGTCCTCATGGGCCGCGAACTGGGTCGGGTTGACGAAGATCGAGGCGACGACATGGCCGGCCCGCCGCCGCCCCTCGGCGACCAGCGCCATATGGCCGGCATGGAGCGCGCCCATGGTCGGAACGAAGGCGATCGTGGCCCCTTCGGCCCGCAATCCGGCGACCGACTCCCTCAGCGTTTCGATGTCACGGACAATTTGCACCCCGTTCCCGCCTCCGATATCAGCTTGGGCGACGCCCTTGCGGGGGGCGGAAGGCAGAATCAAGGCCAAGAAAATCAAGGGGTGCAGATGGCGTCGCCGCATTTCATCGTTTTCGCCAATGAGAAAGGCGGCACCGGCAAGTCGACCACGGCGGTGCACAGCGCCGTCGCGCTCGCCGCCGCCGGCCGGCGGGTGGCGGCGCTCGATCTCGACACGCGCCAGCGCACGCTCGGCCGCTATCTCGACAATCGCGCCGAGACCGTGAAGCGGCTCGGAATCGATCTCGTCATGCCCACCTACGAGACGTTCGATCCCGACAAGGCGGAGACGATCGAAGCCCAGCTCGACCGAATCGCGGCCGACGTCGAGATCGTCGTCGTCGACACGCCCGGCCGCGACGACGTCCACGCCCGGGCGGCGATGATCCGCGCCGACACCCTCGTCACCCCGATCAACGACAGCTTCGTCGACCTCGACCTGATCGGCCAGGTCGACGCCGAGACCTACCGGGTCCGGCGCCCGAGCTTCTACGCCGAGCTGGTCTGGAACAGCCGCACCCAGCGCGCCAAGACCCACGGCGCAAGCGTCGACTGGGTCGTGCTCAGGAACCGGATGCAGCATATCGAGGCGCGCAACATGCGCCGCGTCGGCGAAGCCCTGAACGAGCTTTCCCGCCGCGTCGGCTTCCGGGTCATCCCCGGCCTCGGCGAGCGCGTCATCTACCGCGAGCTGTTTCCCAAGGGCCTTACCCTGCTCGACCTGCCCCATCTCGGCGAGGTCGGAATCGCCCATATCGCCGCCCGCCAGGAATTGCGCGAGATGATCGCCGGCTTCGCCCTTCCCCAGCCCGGCGAGGCGGCCGCGCCGCGGGCGGCGGCGCTCGCCGGCTAAAGGCCATGGGCGTCCTCATCCTGCTCGCCGCCGGCGGCCTGCTCTGGGCCTTCGCCACCGGCCGCCTCAAGGGCTTCACCTATGAGGACGGGATCGCCGCCGCGCTCTTCCTGCTCGGCCTCAGCCTGTTCACCAAGGGCCGGCTCGTCTTCGGCGCGGCGCTGATGGCGAGCGCCCTGCTCTGGGCCGCCTGGCGCCGCTCGCGCCCTTCGGCCCGGCCGATGCCGGTGGCCGACGCCCGCCGGCTGCTCGGAGTCGGCGAAGGCGCCACCCTCCAGGAGATTCGCGACGCCCACCGCCGGCTCATCGCCAGGGTCCATCCGGACAGCGGCGGCTCGGCCGAGCTCGCCCACCGGGTCAACGCCGCCCGCGACACGCTGCTGGCCGAAACAATGAACCGCAAGCCGCCTCGCGCGTCTTGATCGCATTCCCCGAACCGGAGCCCCGAATGAGCCATCGTCTGCCGCCGACCTCTCTGCGCGAATATGACATAAGGGGAATCTACGGCGAGACGCTGGGCGAGGAGGATGCGAGGGCGGTGGGCCGCACCTTCGGCACCCTGCTTCGCCGCGCCGGCGGCGCCACCATCGCGGTCGGCCGCGATGGCCGTGAAAGCTCGCCGGGGCTGGAGACGGCGCTGATCGACGGCCTCACCGCGAGCGGGGTCGACGTCGTCCGCATCGGCCTGGGGCCGACCCCGATGCTCTACTTCGCCGAGGCGGAGCTTGAAGTCGACGGCGGCATCATGATCACCGGCAGCCACAATCCGGGAAATTACAACGGCTTCAAGATGGTGCTGAAGCACGGCGCCTTCTTCGGCGAACAGATCCAAGGCCTGGGCAGGATGGCCGAGGCCGGCGACTGGGAGCAGGGCTCCGGTTCGGTCCGCGACGAGGATGTGATGGAGCGCTATGTCGAGCGGCTCCTGCAGGGCTTCGACGGCGGTCCCTTCCGGATCGGCTGGGATTGCGGCAACGGCGCCGCCGGCCCGGTCGTCGAGCGGCTGGTGAAGCGCCTGCCCGGCGAGCATTTCACCCTCTTTACCGAGGTCGACGGCCGCTTCCCCAACCACCATCCCGATCCCACCGTCGAATCCAATCTCGAGGATCTGAAGCGCTTCGTCCGCGAGAAGGGCCTCGATTTCGGGGTCGCCTTCGACGGCGACGCCGACCGTCTCGGCGCGGTCGACGGCGACGGCCGGGTGGTGTGGGGCGACCAGTTGCTCGCCATCCTCGCCGAGCCGGTGCTCCGGGAGGTGCCGGGCGGAACCATCATCGCCGACGTCAAGGCCAGCCAGGCGCTGTTCGACCGGGTCGCCGAGCTCGGCGGCAAGCCCTTGATGTGGAAGACCGGGCACAGCCTGATCAAGTCGAAGATGAAGGAGACCGGCGCTCCGCTCGCCGGCGAGATGAGCGGCCACATCTTCTTCAAGCACGAATGGTACGGATTCGACGACGCCATCTACGCCGCGATCCGGCTCATCCGCGCCGTCGCCCAGCTCGGCGGCTCGCTGACCGCCCTGCGCTCGGCGATGCCGCCGATGATCAACACGCCCGAAATGCGCTTCCAGGTCGACGAGAGCCGCAAGTTCCCGGTCGTCGAGGAGGTTCTCGGCCGCCTCGCCGCGAGCGGCGCCGACGTCGACCGCACCGACGGCGCCCGGGTCAGCACCGCCGACGGCTGGTGGCTGCTTCGAGCCTCCAACACCCAGGACGTCCTCGTCGCCCGGGCCGAAGCGAAGGACGAAGCCGGCCTGACCCGGCTCGTCGCCCAGATCGACGAGCAGCTCTCTCTCTCCGGCCTCGAGCGCGGCGAGCAGGTCGCCCACTGATGCCCAGGCTCTACCCCGAGGCGCTGCTCTTCTGCTTGCTCTGGGCGGCGCTGGCCATCTGGGGTGGGCTCGAGCTGGGCTGGAAGGCGGGCGCCGCGCTCACCCTCGGCCTGTTCATCCTGATCATGCCGACCAGCGCCCTCATCCTCTCCCGGACCGGCAGCTTTTCCCTGGAGAGGGGTGTGCGCTGGGGGATATTGGCGGTGGCGGCCGTCATTCTGGTCTCGATGGTCGATCTTCAGGGCTGATGAGGCCGCCGTTGGACTCTGTCCGGCGACTTTGGCACTCCGGCCGGAACGCGGAGGACAAGATATGAAGCCTGGCTGGATTTTCGTCGCACCGGCGCTGCTGATCGCAGCGGCGCCTCCTCCCGACGCCGCGACGAAGGACGACCTGCGCTGCTTCCTGATCATGGGTTCTCTCGCCGGCACCGCCAAGGAGGGGCCGGGCATGCAGACAGCGGTCGCGGGAACCCTTTATTTCCTCGGCAGGCTGGAGGACCGGGCGCCGGCTCTCGACATCGAGGCCGCCGGAGCCGCGGAGCTGCTCGCGATGACCGAGGCCGACTTCCAGAAGGACAAACCTAGATGCCTCGCGGTGATCGAGGAGAAGGGGAAACGTCTGATCGCCATCGGCGCCGCCATCGACAAGCGCCTCAAGCAAGCCCGCTAATCGTCCTCGTCCTCGCGACCGACCAGGTTCAGCTCCCGAGCCTTGATCTGCCGCGTCATGCACCAGTGCTTGAGCGCGTCCTCGCGGCCGTGGGTGATCCAGACCTCGCGGGGCTGAAGCTCCTGGATCGTCTCGGTGAGCTCGTCCCAATCGGCATGGTCGGAGACGATCAGGGGAAGCTCGACGTTGCGCTGGCGGGCGCGCTGGCGGACGCGCATCCAGCCCGAGGCCATGGCGGTGATCGGATCGGGCAGCCGCCTCGACCAGCGGTCGTTGAGGCAGCCGGGGGGCGCGACGACGATCTTGCCCTTGAGCTCGTCCTTCTTGACGCCCGTGGCCGGCCGAAGCTCGCCCAGTTCGACGCCCCACTCCCGATAGAGGCCGCACAATCGCTCGAGCGCGCCGTGGATGTAGATCGGATCGTGATAGCCGCGGCCTCTGATCTCCATCATCAGCCGCTGCGCCTTGCCGAGCGCATAGGCGCCGACCAGAACGCAGCGCTCGGGATTTTCGTGGAGCCGGGCGAGCAGGCGGTCGATCTCGCTGGACGTGTCCGGATGGCGGAAGACGGGGAGGCCGAAGGTCGCCTCGGTGATGAAGATGTCGCAGGGCACCGGCTCGAACGGCGGACAGGTCGGATCGGGCCGGCGCTTGTAGTCGCCCGAGACGACTACCCGCTCTCCTTTATATTCGAGCACGATCTGGGCGGAGCCGAGCACATGGCCGGCCGGGACGAAGCTGATCTCGACCTCGCCGAGCCGGACGACTTCGCCGTAAGCCGTCGGCTTTCCCCCCGGCTGCGGCCCGTAGCGGCATTCCATGATCGCCAGAGTCTCGGGCGTGGCGAACACCTCCTCATGGCCGCCGCGGGCGTGGTCGG
>JBEVDE010000341.1:0-7788 GCA_040514175.1 Allosphingosinicella sp.
CGCTTCCTTCGTCATGGATGAAGCTTACCTCCTCGCCTGCGCGCGCTACGTGGAGCTCAACCCCGTTCGGGCCGGTCTCGTTACTCGGGCCTCGGACTGGCCTTGGTCCAGCGTCGGTGCCCATCTCGGCGGAGCGGTCGATCCTTTGACCGACGCCGGGCCCCTGCTCGAGCGGTGGCCGGACTGGCGATCGGTTCTGGAAAGCGGTGAAGAGGAGCAGTCCCGGCAGGCGATACGGGAACGTGAGCGCAGCGGCCGGCCGCTCGGCAGCGACGCCTTCCTGGCCCGGCTCGAGCTCGTCACCGGCCGTCGGCTCTTTCCCCGGCGGCGGGGCCGTCCGGCGCGAACCCCGTAAGCCCAACAATCTCCGGCAGAGTGCCTAGGCACCGTTCACCCTTCGACAATCGTTGGACAATCGGCGCGACAATCGGTGCCTGGCACCAATTTCCCCCGCCCATTGCCCGGCACTTATTATCCTCGGCGCAGCAATTGGTGCCTGGCACCAATTCTCGGGAGGGCGGCTCCTTCGAAGGGCGGCCCTATGTCGAAACTCGGTGCCGGACCCCGAATCTTCGTAAGCCGGGCGGCGCTTGCCGCCCCGCCCCGCGCCCATTATCGCCTCCCCGATGGCCCGCCCCTTCCCGCACCGCCACCTGCTCGGGATCGAGGCGCTGTCCGCGGACGACATCCTCTTCCTGCTCGACGAGGCCGAGCCCTGGGTCGAGTTCAACCGCGGCGGCCGCCGGGCGGATCCGAGGCTGGCCGGACTCACCCAGTTCAACCTGTTCTTCGAGAGCTCGACCCGAACCCTCTTCTCCTTCGAGGTGGCGGGCAAAAGGCTCGGCGCCCAGGTCGCCAATTTCCATCCCGGCGGCTCGAGCGTGCGCAAGGGCGAAAGCCTGATCGACACCGCCCTCACCCTCGGTGCGATGCGGCCCGACGTGATGATCGTGCGCCACGGCGAGACCGGGGCGCCGCACCAGGTCGCCGAGGTCGCCCGATGCCCGGTGATCAACGCCGGCGACGGCACCGGCGAGCATCCCACCCAGGCCCTGCTCGACGCCCTCACCCTGCGCCGGCGCAAGGGCCGGATCGAGGGGCTGGAGGTGGCGATCTGCGGCGACATCCGCCACAGCCGGGTGGCGGGCTCGAACCTCAGGCTGCTTCCGAAGCTCGGCGCCCGGGTGCGGCTCGTCGGGCCCCCGGCCCTGCTCCCCGCCGGCGGCGGCGGCTTCGCCGCCTTCACCGATTTCGACGAGGGCATTGCCGGCGCCGACGTCGTCATGATGCTGAGGATCCAGCGCGAGCGGATGGAGGAGAGCGTGTCGGGCAGCCTCGCCGATTTCCACGCGCTTTACGGGCTGACCCTGAAGCGGCTCGAGCGCGCCGCCCCCGACGCGATCGTCATGCATCCCGGGCCGATGAACCGCGGCGTCGAGATCGACGGCGAGGTTGCCGACCACCCGACCCGCTCGGTGATCCTGGAGCAGGTCGAGATGGGCGTGGCGGTGAGGATGGCCGTGCTCGACGTCCTGACCCGCGACCGGCGCTGAAAAAATCCTCCCCCGGCTTTCCGGGGGAGGGGGACCGCGCGAAGCGCGGTGGAGGGGTTCTTCTTAAGTCTGAAGGGCCCCTCCACCATGCTTCGCAAGGTCCCCCTCCCCGAGAAATCTCGGGGAGGAATCAGGTAGGCTTCGTCTCATCTCCCTCGGCAGGCGGCGTGGCATCGGCGGGCGCTTCCGCCGGCGTCTCTTCCCAGCTTTCATAGGCCGCGGGCGCATAGTCCGGCTCCGGTTCGCCGCCGCCGAACTTGCGCTTGACCCAGGCGATGATGCCGGCGCCGAACGCGAGGATGAGGATCAGGAACTTCTTGCCGAAAGCGAGGATGATGCCGATCAGCCCGACCTTCTTCGCCACCGCGACCCCGGCGCCGGCGGCGACCAGGCCGGCGAGGCCGTAATCCGCCGTCTTGTCCTTGCCCGGCTGATAGTCGGCGTAGCGGCTGCCCGGCCGGAATTCCGCCGCGCCGGCGAATTTCGCCGCCGCCTGCTTGGTGTCCGCGAGCTTCGACATGCCGGTGATCATGTTGAGGCTGAGCACCCCCTGGCGGCCGAGCAGCCGGACGTCGTAGCTCAAGGTGTTGTCGGTCTGGCCCTCGAACTGGACGTTCTTCGCCCAGACCAGGGAATGGCTGCGCGGATCGTAGGTCGGGGCCTGGGCCCAGCCGACGAGATGCTGGGCGGGATAGCCCTGCCGGGTCCGTTCCTCGTTGACCGATTCGGTGCCCGCCTTCATCTCCTTGATAAGCTCGTCATAATCGGTCGACGCCGCGTCCTTGTCGGTCACATAGCCGGTCGCCTCATAGGTGATGACCGCGCCCCAGACGTCGTCGAGGAAGGTCTTGCCGGCGGGGAAGACCAGGCCGAGCACGCCCTCGGCCGTCTCGGGAGGATTGCCCCAGCCCTCGACGAGCACGCGCTTCGCCTCCGCGGCCGGAAGATAATAATAATCCTTGCCGAGATGGAGCACCGCCGACGCTTCCGGAACGTTGACGTCGCCGCTCACCGGATGAAGCGAATCGAGGATCGCGACCAGCTGCTTCTCGCGGGTCTTCTGGTCCGCGGCGGGCTGCTGGGCCGCGAGCGGCACGGCGATCCACAGGCCGGCGAGCGCCAGCACGAGCTTCAATATGCGATTCATCCCCCGATTCCCCTTTCCGTCCCCGCATCGGAATGGCACGGTCAAACCGCTTCAGGCAAAGGAAAAAGATGAAGAGACACGCTCCAGCCGCGGAGCGCAACCGGGCCCCCATCGCGGCGGTGCTGAGCGAAATGCTGCCCGCGAGCGGAACGGTCCTCGAGGTGGCGAGCGGGACGGGCGAGCATGGCGCCTGGTTCGCCGCGCTCTTTCCGGCGCTTCGCTGGCAGCCGAGCGACCCCGATCCGGACGCGCTCGCCTCGATCCGGGCCTGGCGGGAGGAAGCGGCGCTGGCCAATCTGCTCGAGCCGGTCCGGCTCGACGCCGCGGCCGAGGCCTGGCCGGTCGAGACGGCGGACGCGATCCTGTGCGTCAACATGGTCCATATCAGCCCCTGGGCGGCGACGATGGGGCTGATGCGGGGAGCGGGGCGGCTGCTTCCGCCGGGCGGGCCGCTGATCCTCTACGGCCCCTACCGGCGCGCCGGAGTCGCGACGGCGCCGAGCAACGAGGCGTTCGACCGGTCGCTGAAGAGCCGCGATCCGCGCTGGGGGCTGCGCGACCTGGAGGCGGTTTCGGCCGAAGCCGAGGCGAACGGCCTCGCTTTCGAGCGGGTCTTCGAGATGCCGGCGAACAACATCATGGCCGTCTTCCGCCGCTGATCCCGGCCGGAGGCGCGGTTCCGAACAGCCGGACGAGCAGCAAGGTCCAGGCGGCGCCGAACGCCCAGCCGCCGGCGACGTCGGTCGGCCAGTGGACCTGAAGGACGAGCCGGCACAGGCCGGTGACGAAGGCCAGCGCCAGAGCGAGGGCGATGGCGGGCCGCCGAAGCCGCGGACTCGTCGCCAGCAGGGCGATGGCGAGCCAGCCCGCCATCGCATTGGCGGAATGGCCGCTCGGGAAGGCGAGATTGTGAACGGCGACCTGGTGGCCGAGGGGATCGGGACGGGCTCGGTCGAAGAGATTCTTCATCGCTTCGACGAGCAGCCGCTCGGAGGCAATGATGACGAGGAGCAGAATGGCCCGGCGCCGGTGGCCCCTGAAAAGCAGCCAGCCGGCGGCGAGCAGGGCGGCCGCAAGCATTGTGGTGACATCGCCCAGATGGGTGAGCAGGCGCGCGGCCGGCACCAGGGCGGGGTCGGCGAAGGCGGCAAGCACGGCCGGATCGACCTGGCTTTGCGGCCCGCCCACGAGAAGGGCGGCGAGAACGATCGCCGCCAGCAAAGCCATCGCGACCGGAAAGATGAGCTTCGCCATCCTTGCTCCCTGCCCGCCGGGGGGGCGTGCTGTCCAGTCCGTGCCCGGCTTGCGGCAAATCGATTCGGACTCGTAATTGATTCATGTTAGGCCATGCGAATCGCGGGGGGAGCGGTGCATGGAATCGAACGAGAGATATTATGCTCGTCGGGCCGTCGAGGAGCTGCGCGCGCTGGAGCGCGCGATAACGCCGGAGGCGAAGGCCCGGCGGCTGGCGCTGGCGGAGGCGTTCCAGCTCAAGGCGCGGCAATGCGGCCGGGACTATCAGGCCGGCCACGAGCTGACGGCGCGCGCGCAAGAGTTCACGGCCTGACGGCGGGATCCGCAACGTCATCCCGGCGGTAAGCCGGATCCATGAGCATTGTCAGATGGGAACTCGGCGATGCCGTCGCGCCTTTCACGGCGATTTTCGTGTTCACGGATCCCGGATCAAGTCCGGGACGACGGGAGGGCGGGCTCAACGCGCGGCGGACTAATGTCCCGCCGAGTCGCTCCCGCCCGGCAAGGCCGCGACGGGCTCGCCGGCGAGCGCGTCGTAAATCGCGCGGGCGGCCGTGGCGATCACGGCCGGCCGGTTCGAACCGCCCCGGGCGAAGAAGGCGACCGCGATCCGGCGTCCGCCCGGAGCGGTGAGGAATCCGACGTCGCCGGTATAGCCGGACAGGGTGCCGGTCTTGTGCTCCACGGTCGCGCCGGGGGGAAGGATGCCGCGGATCCGGTTGGAGCCCGTCGCGCAGCGCCGCATCATGTCCAGGAGGAGGAGGCGGCTCTGGGGCTTCAAAGCGGCGCCGGAGTCGATCAGGCGAAGCAGGCCCAGCATGGCGTTCGGCGTGCTCGAATCGCGTATATCGCGCAGATCGCGGCGAGCGCTGAGCAATTGCGCGATGGTGCGATCGACCCGGATGCCGGCGAGGTTGTGCGCGCGAAGCCAATTGTCGATCGCGACGGGTCCGCCGAGGCTGGCCATCAGGAGATCGGTCGCGCGATTGTCGCTGTGGGTGATCATCGCATCCATCAGGCTGAGCGCGGTCGCGCCGGCGATCGCGTCGTCCAGCGTGCGCCGGCCGGAATCGACCTCCGCGAGATAAGCCGCCGCGACCGCGATCTTCATCGTGCTCGCCATCGGAAAGGCCTCATGGCCGTTGAAGCTCATCGATTCTCCGGTCGTCAGGTCGAGCGCTGCAAAGCCGTATTCGCCGGGATTCTCGATCGCCATGGCCGCGAGCCTCTGCTCGAGCGGCTGCAAGCGCGGGGAAGATTCGGCCCAGGCAGGCTGCGCAAAAACAACCAGGAGCCATGCAAGCAAAGCGACAAACCGCATCGGACCGCCTCGAACAAAAGAGTCATCCGGCGCCCGACCCGCTCGCGCGCACCCTCAAGCGGAGGATAGCCGCTAATGTCGAGGTTTCGACCGTCAATCGCCGGCCGATCGGCCGGTCCGTCGCAACCTGCGCCCGGCCTGGCGCTAAGAGCGCCGTTCGAAGCGATTGGAGCCGCTCGCACATGTTTGCACTGACCCAATCATGATCCCGCCACGCGCGCGTCCTCGGGCTGAGTCTATCGGACATTCATCGAGCCGCTATCGCCGGCAGGTTTTCACGCGGGGCTCATCTTGCCCGCAATCCATTAGAGGTCGGCGAGGTGCATGGTGACGGGAGCGTCGAGGAGGTTGAGCAGTCCCGACGAATTCTCCACGTCGATCTTGAAGCGGTAATGAATAGTCTCGCCGTCCGCGTCGGAAATGGGAAGCGGGGTGGGCAGCGCGAAGCTGGGCTGGAGCGCATTGGTCTTCAGAGTCGCGAGGCGGAACCAGCTGCCTGAGGGGCCGAGCTGGGCAACGTAATAGATCCCGTTGTGGGTGGTCTTCGGCCACCTCAACTCGATCAGCTTGTCGCCGGTTGAGGCGTCAGTCGCCAGGAGCGCGACCGCCGGCCTCGGCGCTTCCGGATTGACCACGTCAACCAGATTGACGAGCAGGGTTTCGCTCGGGTCGGATAGCGCCTCGGCCATCTGGGGAACCGCCGAGGCGTCTTCGTAATCGACCTCGCGCACCCAGGCGAGCCGGTAGTAGAGAGGGTCGCCGAACGGAACGAACGGCTCGTCGGCGAAGTCATCGGCAGCGAGGAGAGTCCTGTCCGCCGAGACGGCAAGCGCCGACAGGGGAAGATCCTTGACCATCCTCATCGTGCGAACGGAAAGGGCGTCCACGGCGCTGCCGGCTCTGTAGAGCCTCAGCCTTGCGACCGGATCGCTCCCCGATGGCGGCAACAGCTCGAACCGCACCTCCGGCCCGTGCTCGGTCACGCGATTGTAAGGTACGGATTCGATCTTCCTAACCTTGGGCGCCGCAGGCGGGGTCAAATTGACCAGCTTCACGGGACCGAAGACGGGGCTCGGATCGCCCAGCTGCATTCGATTGCCGAGCTCGCGAGCCATATAGAAATAGACGGTGTCCCTGTTCATCGATCCTTCCAGGGTGAAATCGGTGAACTGGATGGCGTCGCCGCCTGGCCGCTTCGCCATCGGCGACAGATCGAAGCCGGCCGAGCCCGGAGCGATGATCTCGCCTTTGTCGTTCCGGAAATTCTGCCTGGCGTTGGTCGGGGCATAGGTCGGATCGGTGCTGATCAGCTCGTAGATGAGCGGCTGCTCGGTCAGGGCGACGAAGGCTTCGAGCAGCGCCTCCCTCATCCGCGCCTTGCGGTCCGCCAGCAGAGCCAGGCCGCCAAGGCCGAGCGAAGCCGCGTTGGGAACGGGCAGGGCGTAGCTGCCGCCGCCGGCGATCGGCGACGCCGTCGGGACCGGGCTGGGATCGGCCGGATCGAGGAAGGCGAAGAGGTCGTCGAAGCGATTGGCGAAATAGGGATCGGAGCCGGGCGGGAAGATCGAGCTGCGGATCAGAGCCTGCTCGGCCGGCTCGTACAGCGCTTCCAGGATAGCGAACGCATCGGCCCGATAGAAGGCGACGGCGAACGGCGCCGAGTCGAACTCGACGGTCAGGGTGAAGCTCGACTTGCCGTAGGCGTCCGGAGGAGTCGCATATTTGAGGCCCTTCGGCTTGCGCGGAACGCCCGGCTCCAGGATTTCCGCCGCGGTCAGCAATTGCGGCACGCCCACCAGCGACCGGTACGGCTTGCCCGACCCGTCGAGCGTGGTCGGATCGACCGAGCGCAGGCCGAGCAGGGTCGTTCTATTGCCTTCACCGGCCGAGGGCATCAGCGCCGCCCGGTCGAAGCCGCGGACCGGATCGGCGTGAAGATGGACCATGTAGCCGGGGAAGTAATTGACCAGCCGTCCGCTCCCAACGGCGACCGCGCCCTGTTCGCCGCTGTCGTCGACCGCGAGCAGCTCGAGCTCGGCGCCTCCCGGCCGGGCGCCGATGTGGAGGACCCTGAGCATCCTGCGGTCCTCGGGGTCGCGGCCGGCGACCGGCACCCGCACCGCGCCCCGGAACCAGTTGACCGGATCGACCGCTGCCGACTGGGGATGCGGCGGCAGCACGTAGGTCGCGAAGCTGATCGTATAATGGTTCGCGTCCTGCGCCGCGGCGATGCTCGCGGTCTCCCAAATGCCGCGCAGGCGCCGGCTGACACGGTTGTTGTCCGGGCGGGTGAAGCTCTCGGTCCGGGCCGTCCAACCCGGATCGTCGCCGAGCGCGACCACCTTGGTGAGCGGATTGCCCGGGCCCCAGCTCGCCGCCGCCGCCATGTTCTCGACCGCCATGAACAGCTCGCCGGCGGCGACTCCGAGCGGCGTGTTCCCGATCACCAGGCTGCCGTCGCCGACGGCGCCGGCGGTGCTCGGCCTTCGCACCACCGCCGACGTCGTGGTCGC
>JBEVDE010000364.1:0-6499 GCA_040514175.1 Allosphingosinicella sp.
CGAGAGCCAGGCGCGGCCCGGCTTCCTCGGCCGCAACAATTATCTGATCAACGAGCTCGGCATCGCCATCTTCTATCCCAACGTCCGCGGCTCGACCGGCTATGGCAAGCGCTTCGTCAGCCTCGACAACGGCCCGGCGCTGCGGGAGAATTCGGTCAGGGACATTGGCGCCTTTCTCGACCGGTTTGCCGCCGATCCCGCCATCGATCCGGCGCGCATCGCCGTCACCGGCGGCTCCTATGGCGGTTACATGTGCTACGCCGCCGCGATCCATTACGGGTCGCGGCTGCGGGGCGCCAAGTGCGTGGTCGCCATCTCCAGCTTCGTCACCTTCCTCGAGAACACCCAGGCCTATCGCCGCGACCTGAGGCGGGTCGAATATGGCGACGAGCGCGACCCGGCGCAGCGCAGGAAGCTGCTCGCCATCTCGCCGCTCACCCGCATCAAGGAGCTTCGCCTGCCCCTGATGGTCCAGACCGGCGGCAACGATCCGCGGGTTCCGGCCTCGGAAGCCGAGCAGGCGGTCAAGGCGGTGCGCCGCAACGACGGCACCGCCTGGCACCTCCTCGCCCAGGACGAGGGCCACGGCTTCGCCAAGAAGGCCAATCAGGATTATGCTTTCTGGACCAGCCTGATGTTCTGGCAGCGCCATCTGCTCGGCGAACGGGAGCGGCGTGGGAGCGAATAGGGGCCTAAATCCTCCCCTGCATTTGCAGGGGAGGGGGACCATGCGAAGCATGGTGGAGGGGCCCTTGCCGGCTTTCGAAGAACCCCTCCACCGCGCTTCGCGCGGTCCCCCTCCCCCGGAAATCCGGGGGAGGAATGAATATTAGCGGCTCTTCGCCGCCAGCCACTCCTCGATCGCCCGATAAGACGAGCGTCCGCGCGGCGGGTCGTCGCCGAGCCCCGTCGCGAAATAGGCGATGCCGCGGCCGGTCGAGCGGTCGATCCACAGGCCCGAGCGCAGGCCGTAGGCGTCGCCGGCGTGGCCAAGGCGGGGCCTGGAGTCGCCGAACGGGTCGTCCTTCGGGGCGCATTGGGCGAGGATCTGCATGGCGAGGCCGTAGCCGCAGTAGAAATTCCCCTCGGTGTCGCCATTGGCGCCGTCGAAGCGCCAGTGCAGGCGCTCCAGCTCGGCGAGGCTGGCCTCGCTCAGGAATCGGCTTCCGTCGCGGAGCCGGCCGCCACGAAGCAGCAGCCCGCCGACTTTGGCGAGGTCGCGGACCGAGATCCTGAGGCCGCCTTGCGGGGAGAAGAGCGCGCCGTTGCCGCCGAGGCGGTAAACCGAAAGGTCGCAGCCTCCGTTGGCCGACGGCACGACCGGACAGGCCGGCCTCGCGCCCTTCAGATCGTCGCGGACCACGGCGCCGTCGGGCGCGTAGAGCACCACCGCCCGGGCAAGCCTCGCCTCGGAGCAGGTCGTCCAGTTGAAGCAGGCGTCAAGCTGGAGCGGCTTCAGCACCAGTCGGTCCATCAGCCGGTCGAACCTTTCGCCCGTCGCCTGCTCCAGGATCGAGGCGATCACCGGGAAGCCGAGGTTGGAATAGCGGAAGAAGCTTCCGGGCGGATGCTCCTTGTCCCAGGCTTCGGGGGCGGCGACCGCCTTTTCCAGGCTCGTGTCGATGGGCAGCGCATAACCGGCGTCGTCGCGAAGGCTCGAGCGGTGCGAGAGGAGCAGTCGCAGCGTGATTGGCCGGTCGGGGAAGTTGGGATTGCGCAGCGTCCAGCCGAGATGCCCGGAAACGTCCTCGTCCAGGTCGAGCTTGCCCTGCTCGACCAGCCGCATCACCGCCAGCGCCACGTGCAGCTTGGTGATCGAGGCGATCCGCACCGGATCGTCGATCGTGAGCGCCCGCCCGGCGCTCCGGTCGGCGAGGCCGGCGGCGCCGGAGCGGACGATCCCGCGCGAATCGAAGGTCGCCCAGGCATAGCTTGAGTGAGGCGTTGGCGCCGGCTCGGAAGGGACGGTCGCGCAGGCTCCGGCCAGGCCGGCGAGCGGCATGAGCAGAATGATCTTCATCGGATTTCCGCCCCTTTTGTCCATCGGGGAAGCGTAGAGCTTGGACGGCCGATCTGGAAACCCCTGTCCCCGGCAAAGGCCGGGGTCCAGCGGCACGGGTCTGGGGGCTGGATCCCGGCCTTCGCCGGGAAGCAGGACTTGCGAGCCGATTGATGGAGAAAAAGCCATTCCGCTAGGATAGGCTTTCGGCAGGCGGCTTCCGGCCGCCATGAATCCCCGCGGATCGGAGGTGGATGTGCACGCAATGGCGCAAATGTTGTTCAGGCGGAACCTGCGTCCAGGCCGGACCCTGGCCGAAAAATTTTTCGCGCCCCGTGTGCAACTCGTCCAACTTGTCCACTTCGGGCTGCTTCTCGCCGCCTTCACGATGCCGGCCGCCGCCCAGTCGCCGGCGCCGCGCGAATGGACGTCGGCCCAGGCCCGGGAGATACTCGACAAGACGCAGACGATCCGGCTGTCGCCCTCGCTCACCCATCTCTCGCCGGGCGAGCGGGTCGCGGTGACCAAGCTGCTCGAGGTCGGCCGGATCTTCCAGGACGTCTACGAGCAGCAGCGCCACCGCAACGCGCTCAATGTCCGCGCCGCCCTCGCGCGGCGCACCGATCCTCACGGCCGCGATCTCTACACCCTCTACCGGCTCAACCAGGGGCCGATCGCCACGAACCTCGACAACAGGCGCGAGCCGGCGCTCGCCGTCACCGACGCTCCGCCCGGCAAGAACGTCTATCCCTGGGACCTCACCAAGGCCGAGTTCGACGCCTTCCTCGCCGCCCATCCGAACGAACGCGCCGGCCTCACCGACATCCGCTCGGTCGTCCGCCGGGCGGAGATGGCCGTTCTCAAGCGCGATCTCGCCAAGCTTCGCCAATATCCGGTGCTCGACACGCTCCATCCCGGCCTTCGCGCCCGGATCGAACGGCTCGCCAAACGGCCGGACCGGGCGACGCTCTACGCCGTTCCTTATTCGCTCGCTTATGCCGACGAGATGGTTCGAAGCCACGGCCTGCTCAATGAGGCCGCCGACGCCGTCGCCGGGTCGGATCCGCAATTCGCCCGCTACCTTCGCAACCGCGCCCGCGACCTGATCAGCGACGATTACGAATCGGGCGACGCCGCCTGGCTGAAGGGGCGGTTCAGGAATTTGAACGCCCAGATCGGCGCTTACGAGACCTATGACGACGAGCTGATCGGCACCCGCGCCTTCTACGGCCTCAGCCTGCTCGCCACCCGGACCCGGGAATCGGCCGAGCTTCGCGAGGCGATGAAGGGTATCCAGGCGCTCGAGGATTCGCTGCCCTACGAGCGCCGCCGGCGGGTGATGGAGGACATACCGGTCGGGGTCTACGACGTCGTCGCCGATTTCGGCCAGACCCGCGGCGGCAACACCGCCACCAACCTGCCCAACGAGGCCTATCTGGTCGAGCGCTACGGAAGCATCATCCTGCTTCGCGCCAACATCATGCGCAATCCGGACCTCTTCCGCGGCTCGGGCGATATTTACGGCGCCGCAATGGCGCCGGGCCAGGCCGGGCACCTCACCCCCGACGGCAATTTCTATCGGACCTTGTGGCACGAGGTCGGCCATTATCTCGGCCCCGATCTGACCGCCTCGGGCCAGTCGCTGGACTCGATCGGCGCGGATTCCAACCTGCTCGAGGAGCTCAAGGCCGACCTCGTTTCGCTGTTCGTGGCGAAGGAGCTTCGCCGCCGCGGCTATTATGGCGAGGACCAGCTTCGCTCGCTCTACGCCAGCGGCATCCTGAGGACCCTCCAGAACAACAGGCCGCGCCGCGAGCAGCCCTACAACATGATGCAGCTGATTCAGTGGAACTGGTTCCTCGACCGCAAGGTGCTGAGTTTCGACCCGGCGAGCGCGAAGCTCAGCGTCGACTACGACCGCTATCACGAGGCGGTGCGCGACCTGTTGAAACAGGTCATCGCGATCCAGGAGTCGGGCGACGCCGCAGCCGCCTCGGCCTTCATCGATCGCTGGGGCCGGTGGGACGACAATCTCCACGGCAGGGTCGCGGCCAACATCCGGGCCCAGCAGCGCTACCGCTTCCGGTTGTTCGAATATGGAGCGCTGGGAGCCGCTCAGCGGTGAGGCGGGCGCTCCTCGTCCTCACGCTCGTGGCGACCGGCTGCACCTATCGCTGGCGGAGCGAGGCGGATTGCGTGGCGGTCAACGTCCCGTCGGCGGTTCGGGCGCTGCCCGCGATCCGCGCCCTGGCCGACCCGCCGCCCGCGACCCTGGAGTCCGGTTTCGTCCTGTGCAGCACCCATGAAGGACGGCTCGCCGCCGCCATCGAGGCACTCGGAGCGGAAGGCTATTCGAGCTACCTGGGCGCCGCCGAGGTCGGCAAGTGCCTGCGCGTCGCCCGCACCCATGAGGCGAGCGCCGAGGCGATGGCGCGGGAGGTGGGCGCGATGTGCCGGATCGCTGCGGCCAGCCGGATCGCCTACGGCCATTGGCAGACCGAGGTGGGTGGACGCTCGGTCGTCCTAAGTGGCGATCGCTTGATCATCGACGGCGAGCGCCGCCGTCTCGATTGAATTCCTCCCCCGGATTTCCGGGGGAGGGGGACCGCGCGAAGCGCGGTGGAGGGGTTCTTGCGGAGCCTGTAAGGCCCCTCCACCAGGCTTCGCCTGGTCCCCCTCCCCTGCAAAAGCAGGGGAGGAATTAAGCGGTCAGCGCGTGAGGTAGCGGACGATCTCGTCGGCGGCCTGCTCCGCCGTCAGCGCCGTCGTGTCGATCCTGATCTCGGGCGCTTCCGGAGCCTCGTAGGGGGAGCCGATGCCGGTGAAATTGGGGATCCGGCCGTCGCGGGCCTTGGCGTAGAGCCCCTTCGGATCGCGTTCCTCGGCGATTACGAGCGGGACGTCGACGAAGACCTCGACGAAATCCCCCTCGCCGAGCAGCTCGCGCACCATCCGCCGCTCGGCCCGGAACGGGCTGATGAAGGCGGCCAGCACGATCAGCCCGGCGTCGAGCATCAGCCGGGCGGTCTCGCCGACGCGGCGAATATTCTCGGCCCGGTCGGCGTCGGTGAAGCCGAGGTCGCGGTTGAGGCCCAAGCGGACATTGTCGCCGTCGAGCAGGAAGGTGTGCCGCCCCATCAAATGGAGCTTCTTCTCGACGAGGTTGGCGATGGTCGATTTGCCCGCTCCGGAAAGGCCGGTGAACCACAAGAGCCGCGGCATCTGCCCCTTCAGCGCCGCCCGCGCCTCGCGGGTCACGTCGAGTATCTGCGCATGCAAATTCTGCGAGCGGCGAAGCGCGTGGCGGACGAGGCCCGCGCCGACCGTCTCGTTGGTCACCCGGTCGATGAGGATGAAGCCGCCGAGGTCGCGATTGTCCTCATAGGCCTCGAACACCAGAGGCCGGTCGGTCCACAGATTGGCGACTCCGATGCCGTTCAATTGCAGCCCGTGCGCCGGCACCTGCTCGAACGTGTCGACGTCGATCTCATATTTCGGCGTGTGGATCGTCGCCAGCGCGCTCTGCGCCGCCAGCTTCAGCCCATATTGCCGTCCCGCGACCAGCTCCTCCTCGGCCATCCAGACGATCACGGCCTCGAACTGGTCGGCCACGCCCGGCGGATAGGCGGCCGACGCGATGACGTCGCCGCGCGAGCAATCCACCTCCTCGGCGAAGGACAGCATCACCGACTGGCCCTGTACCGCCGACTCCAGCTCGCGGGAGCCGAGCGCGATCCGCGAGACGGTGGCGCGGGTGCCCGCCGGCATCACCTGCACCTTCTCGCCGAGCCGAACCGAACCCTGGACCACCATCCCGGCGAAGCCCCGCCGGCCCTGGCGGCTGACCCATTGCACGGGCAGCTCGAACGGACCCCCGTCCGACTGAGCGCCGGGCGCCACGCTCTCCAGATGCTCGAGCAGGGTCGGGCCTTCGTACCAGGCCATGAGGGGCGAGCGCGCCGCGACATTGTCGCCGGTCAGGGCCGAAACCGGGATGGCGGTGAAGCGCTCGCCCAGGGCCGAATAATCGGCGACGATCCGGTCGAAAACGGCCCGGTCGAAGCCGACCGAGTCCATCTTGTTCACCAGCAGCACGAAATGGCTCACGCCGAGCAGCCGGCACAGATAGGAATGCCGCCGGGTCTGGGTGAGCACCCCCTTGGCCGCGTCGACCAGCACCAAAGCGAGCTCGGCGGTGGACGCGCCCGTCACCAGGTTGCGCGTATATTGCTCGTGCCCCGGAGCGTCGGCGACGATATATTTGCGCCGCTCCGTCGCGAAGAAGCGGTAGGCGACGTCGATCGTGATCCCCTGCTCGCGCTCCGCCTCGAGCCCGTCGACGAGCCGCGAAAGATCGTCGCCGCACAAAGCGAGCTCGTCGTCGAAGGCCGAGCCGGTCTCGAAGAGCAGCCGGTCGAAGTCGAACCAGGCCGTGTCGTCGAGCGGCCGATTCGGATCGTCGAGGAACACGATCAACTGGCGCTCGACGCCGGAATCGGC
>JBEVDE010000376.1:0-5498 GCA_040514175.1 Allosphingosinicella sp.
GGCCCCCCGCCTACAACCCATCTGCGCGGCGAGTATGGCGGGGCACGCCCCCCGTCCGCGCATATGCTGGGCGAGGAGGGCGGCGGCTAGCCGCCGACGACTCACATGCTCGGCGAGGAGGGCGGTGGCTTGCCTCCGACCACGCACATGCTGGGCGAGGAAGGCGGCGGACTGCCTCCGACCACGCACATGCTCGGCGAGGAGGGCGGTGGCTTGCCCCCGACCACGCACATGCTCGGCGAAGAGGGCGGCGGCTTGCCGCCGACGACCCAGATGCTGGGCGAGGAAGGCGGCGGCCTGCCCCCCGGCGGTACGGCGGAGAGGTCGACGATGACGACGCTCGCGCTCGGCGAAGAGGGCGGCGGCGGCGGAACCGTCTTCACCACCCTCGCCGTCGGCGAAGAGGGCACCACGGCGCCCTGGTCCGAGGAGATGATGCCCGGACCGGTCATCCCGCAGGATCCGACCACCCAGATCGCCGGCGAGGCCTGGTACGATCCGGCGAACCAGAACCCGCTGGGCCGCCGCTAGGCCGCAATGGAGGAAAAGATCGTCGCCGATCTGCTGATCGCCTGCGGATCGGCCGACCCAAACCTGGCCCCGCTCGCCCGCGCCGCGGAGCGGGCGGGGCGCTCGGTGCTCGCCATCGTCCACGGCGCCGCGGACGAGCCGGCGTTCAGCTGGGACCTCGAGACCGGCCGGCTGACCCTGGACGGCCGCGAGGTCGAGGCGCGGGCCGCCTTCCTTCGCTACGACGTCTTCACGCCGCCGGGCGAGGCGCGCGGCCTCGACCGCAACGCCGCCTGGTATGCCGCGGCGATGGGCTGGGCGATGTCGCTCGGGATGAAGCTGCTCAACCGCGACATGCGCCAGGCCGCCAACCAGAAGCCCTACATGCTGAGGCTGGCGCGCGACTGCGGCCTCGCCACCGCCCCGACCCTGGTCAGCAACGTCGAGGCGGATTTGAGGGCCTTCGCCGAGGGCGCGGTGGCCAAGCCGGTGGCGGGCGGCGGTTACGTCCGGCCGCTCGATGCGGCGCTTCCGGACGCGGGCTGGAAGGATGGACGAAGCCCGATGCCGGCGATCGTTCAGGAGCGGCTCGCTTACCCCGAATATCGGATCTATCTCGCCGACGGGCGCTTCCATCTGTTCGAGATCCATTCGCCTTTGCTCGACTATCGCACGGCGGCGCCGTCGAGCCTGGTCTATCGCGGCGAGACCCTGCCCTGGCCGGGCGTGGCGGAAGGGCTGGCGAAGCTCGCCGAGGCGGTCGGAATCGATTTCTGCGCCTGCGACTTCAAGACCCGGCCCGGCGAGCCGATCCCGCTCTTCCTCGAGCTCAACAGCGGCCCGATGTTCGCCGCCTATGACCTCGCCGCGGAAGGGCGGCTCGCCGATGCGCTGGTGGCGGCGCTGACCGGGTAAGCGCCCAATTCCTCCCCTGCATTGGCAGGGGAGGGGGACCAGGCGAAGCCTGGTGGAGGGGTTCTTCAGACTCGGAAAAGACCCCTCCACCGCGCTTCGCGCGGTCCCCCTCCCCCGGAAATCCGGGGGAGGAATTAGGATCGAATTATTCCTCTTTGTTCGCGCCCACCCGGCGTTTCATCGCCCGCACCGCCTTGGCGATCCTGCCGCCGCCCGTGCCCTGCGCCGCTTCGAGCTGGGCCTCGACAGCGTCGAAGAAGGGGCCGATCGGACCGTCGGGGAAATCGCGGGCGTCGAAGTCGCCGCCGAGCTTCGAGGTGAAGAAATAACCGAGGCGGCGGTAGCTTTCGAATTGCGATTCCGAGAAGAACTGATCGGCGGTGGATTCGTGGGGGAAGGTCTTGCTGACCTCGGCATAGGAGCGGACGTCGACCGGCAGCTGCCCGAAATAGCTCGGCTTGATGTAGAGCAGCCGCCCGGTGCGGAGCTTGCGCGCCTCCTCAGTCTCGGGTCCGGCGCCGGCGTTCCGGTTCTCGGGATAAAGGATGGTGCCAAGGGCGAAAGCGCGCTGCTTCTGCTTCTCCTGGTTCGCCGGATCGCGGGCGAAGATATCGAGCTCGTCGAAGCTGATGTCGACGTCGAGGTCGATCTTCACCTTGCGGACGGCGCCTCCGAGATCGCTGAACGCGCACTCGGGATCGGCGCCGGCGTCGCTGACGACGATGTAGCGGCAGCGGCGGCGGATCATCTCGTAGAGGCCGAGATTCTCGAAATGGCCGCCGTCGGACAGATAGATGTCCCAGCCGCGGTCGTCGGTGGCGCCGCCGAGCTCGCGAAGGATGGCGCGAAGCGAATTGCTCGGTCCCGAGCGGCGGATGAGGTCGCCCATCTCCATCGCCTGGGCCGGGTTGGGAAGCCAGGCGCCGAGGCGGACGTTGAACAGGGTCATCAGCAAGGCGGTGGCGGCGGAGGTGTGATAGCCCATGTTCGGGCTCGCCGCGGCGCCGGAAATGGACATTGCGGTGGCGAGGCTGACCCCGCATCCGGCCATGGCGAGATCGGGCTCGTTGCCGCCGTAGACGTCGGAGGCGACATAGGCGCCGGGCGGGTCGGAGAGGTCGACGGCGACCCCCTCGGGCGGCCATTCCGGCGGCTTGAGCATGGTGCTGCCGCTGTAGCGGGGGGTGAAGACGAAGGGCTCGGCCTTGCGCTCCTGCCAGGCGAGCTTCTCGCTCGCGGTGACGTTGAGAGCGACGTTGACCACCGGATAGAGGATCCCCCGGCCGTCTTTGGCCGGCATGAGCTTGTGCATCCGCACATTGTCCGCATCGTCGAAGCCGGTGAAGGGATCGGGGTCGCGCCGCTTGCGGGCCCCGCCCAGAAAGGCGCGGGCGAGGCGGTTGCGGTAGAGCCCGTTGAGCGAGAAGCGGTTCACCTGGATCCGGCTGCTCAGGAAAGTGAGCAGGGCGCCGAGCCCGAAGAGGAAGACGAAATGGGCGACGACGGCCGGGTCGACCCAGGGGGGCCTGTTCCAGTCCTGGATCACCCCGGTGATCCAGGCGGCGCCGGTCATCTCGATCCGGCCGAGAATCAGGAACAGCATCAGGATGAAGACGGCGGTGCCGAGCGCGATGATCCCCTGCATCGGGATGTGCTTGAGGACGAAGCCGCTGATGCCCTGGACCGTGCTGGTCGCGTTGCCGCTCTTCGCGCTCTTGCCGCCGGCGACGGCGGCGAAGCCGCTGGCCAAGGCGATCATGCCCGACAGCGACATGTCGTAACCGGGAATGTAGGTCCTGAGCGCCCAGTCGAGGAGGAGGACGGCGAAGCCGACCAGGCCCCAGAGCAGCATCGGCTTGATCTTCACCGCCGAAAGCCGGGCCAGCCATTCGCGGTCGGCATCGGGACGCACGGTCTTGCCCCGGGCCGGGCGGAAGCCGGCGAAGACGATGGCGATGAGCAGCTGGGTCGCCATCAGCCAGAGCGGCCCGAAGACGGTCAGCACCGACAGCGGCGAAAGGAGCTTTGCGTCCCGGTCCCAACGCTCGACCGCCCTCGCCATCTCCTCCGGCCTCGGCTCATGGCCGAGGATCAACGCGGCGCCGTCGGCCAGATAGGCGTGGAACAGGCTTGCGCCGAACAGGGTCGCGAGCGCGGCGACCGCCAGGGTCAGAAGCCACAAGGGAAGATCGGTGGCGAAGGTGTGGCGATAGCCTCTGGCGGGGTGGGCCGCCTCCGGCTCCGGATTCGAGGGCAGGGTGGCGCCGGACGCAACGAGCCCGGCGACGGACGCCGCGAGCGAGACGATCGCAAGCGCCGCGGCGGGCACGTCGAGCAGGACCGGGCGGTCGAACAGGTCGATGGCGAGGCAGAGCGTGCCGCTGATCGACCAGAGCACGAGCGGCAGGACGATCCGCCGGGTCAGCCAGCCGTCGGCGCTTCCCGGCACGACCGTTGTCGAGCAGCGGTAGCTCGGCAGGCCGCGGACGGCGTAGAAGGCGGCGGCGAAGGCGAACAGGGCGGAGAGGCCGAGGGCGACCGTCGCCAGCCAGGGCACGGTCGCCACCCGGGTGGGAAGCGATCTTACGCTCGCTTCGAACAGGTTCGGGAAGACCGTCACCAGCATCAGCAGAGGCGCGAAGAGCAGCCAGTTGAGGAAGATGTTGCGGCCTGAGATGGAGAGTGCGGTCCAGGTGTCGTTGGAGCCGACCCCGACCCGGGGGGTGATGAAGTTGCTGTTCTCGCGCAGCGCCGAGACTTCGGCCGGCTCGGTGACTCCGCCGAGCTTGGCCATCACCGCTTCCGCCCCGCCCGGCTCCTCGTGGATCCAGCGCTGAAGCCAGCTGCCGATATAGCCGCCGCCCGAAACGGTGGAGAGATAATGGAAGCCGGTGAGCAAATGCTTCGCGCTCAGCGCCTGCAGGACTCCGAGGGCGAAGGCGGCGCTTCTGATGCCGCCGCCCGAGAGGCAGAGCGCCGCCTGGCCGTTGGCGAAGGCGCGTCGCCGATAGCCGGCCTCGTCGGCCGGAGCGCCGGGATCGTTCGGCCAGATGCCCGAATATTCGTCGAGCAGCACCCGCTCGGTGCCGACCACTTCGACGGCCTTGGCGGCGTCCGCCCCTGTCGCTGCTGTTGCCATGGCCACCCCCTCTGCCCCCGCCGAGTCGTCCGGTGATTAAGGGAGCATAGTCCGCGCTCCGGGGCAATGCGGGCGTCTCCTCCCCGGCATTTGCCGGGGAGGGGGACCAGGCGAAGCCTGGTGGAGGGGTTCTTCCGGCGCTGCGGAACTCCTCCACCGCGCTTCGCGCGGTCCCCCTCCCCCGGAAATCCGGGGGAGGAATTGACAGGCTAGCGCAGCCCGAGCCGCTCCAGCGGGCCGCCGAAGGTACCGGCGACCATCTCCGCCTGGATCCGGGTCGCCGGCCACAGCCGGCCGAAGGGCGGCACGATCCGGTCGCGGATCCAGGGCAGGATTCGGCCGTCGGACTGATAGGCGGGGGTGAAGAGGATGGAGAGCGCCTGGTAGAGCCGGACGTGGAAGCGGCGCGAGGCGACGGCCCGGCGCAGCGCGGAGTCGAGGCCGTCCTCCTCGCGCAGCGCCTTGGCCAGGGCCCAGCTGTCGAGCAGCGCCATATTGGCTCCCTGGCCGAGCTGAGGGCTGGTCGAATGCCAGGAATCGCCGATGTGGATGAGGCCGGCCTCCGCCGGCGCGCGCAGCGTCCGGTGGGCGTAGCGGGCGAAGGTCAGACGCTCGGGGCGGTCGATCTGGTCGAGGAGCGGGGCGGTGGCCGGCCAGAGGGCGCGGACGTCCGACTTCCAGGCTTCGAGGCCGCGCTCGCGCCATTCGGCGAGACGGTCGCCGCGGAGCGACCAGAAGAAGGCGGCCTGGCGGCGCCCGCCGCCGGGGGCGAGGCCGACCGGCAGCACCCCGGTCATCGCGCTTGCGCGCCGGTAGCGCTGCTCGAGCGCGCCGTCGTCGAACCCGTCCACCCAGTCGAGGCTCGCCCAGAGCGCGCCATAGGCCAGCGGCCGCGCCGGCTCCCCCGCCAGCGGCGACCCGGCGCCGAGCGAGT
>JBEVDE010000419.1:0-3437 GCA_040514175.1 Allosphingosinicella sp.
TCGTCGCCGATCGCCCGAAGCTCCGCCTCGGTGCTCGGGTCGCCGAGCTGGGGAGCGTCGTCCAGTTTCCAGTCGCCGGTGTGGAAGATGCGGCCGTAGGGCGTGTCGATCAGAAGCGCATTGCCCTCCGGGATCGAGTGGGCGAGCGGGACGTAGCGGAAGCCGAACGGGCCGAGGCGGAAGTCGCCGCCGAGATCGACGATGTTGACCTTGACCTGCCTGGTCAGCCCTTCCTCCTCGAGCTTGCCGGCGATCAGCCCCGCCGTGAAGGGCGTGGCGTAGAGCGGCACGCCGAGATCGGCGGCGAGATAGGGAATGGCGCCGATATGGTCCTCATGGCCGTGGGTCAGCACCACGCCGAGCAGATCGGCGCGATTCTCCTCGATGAAGGTCAGGTCCGGGAGGATGAGCTCGATCCCTGGATAGGCCGGATCGGAGAAGGTCATGCCGAGATCGACCATGACCCATTTGCCGTCGCAGCCGTAGAGATTGACGTTCATGCCGATCTCGCCCGAGCCGCCGAGCGCGAGGAAGAGCAGTTCTTTGCCGGGTTTCATTTTTTTCCTTCAATATCCTCCCTGCGAGCGGAGCTCGTGGGGACGGGGACCATGCGGAGCATGGTGGAGGGGTAACTCTCACGGAGGACGGGGGGTTCAAGCGCGATCCTCCCAGTAGCAAGCCTTTCACCCCTCCACCACCCTTCGGGTGGTCCCCCTCCCCATCTCACGATGGGGAGGATAAGCAGCTCCGCTTGTACAACAATCCGAGCCCCTGGATGGTCAAATCCGGCTCGATCTCGTCGAAGATGCTCGTATGCTTGTCGAAGAGAGTGGCGAGGCCGCCGGTGGCGACCACCTTCACCGGCCGGCCGATCTCGGCCTTCATCCGGGCGACCAGCCCTTCCATCATCGCCACATAGCCCCAGTAGATGCCGATATGCATCTGGTCCTCGGTGGTCCGGCCGATGACCGAGAGGTTGCCGGACGGCGCCTCGATGGCGATCCGCGGCAGCTTCGCCGCGGCGGTGACCAAGGCGTCGAGCGACAGGTTGATCCCGGGCGCGATGATCCCGCCTTTGTAGGCGCCGGAATAATCGACGGCGTCGAAGGTGGTGGCGGTGCCGAAATCGACGACGATGAGATCGCCCTCGTGCAGGGCGTGCGCCGCGATCGCGTTGAGCACCCGGTCGGCGCCGACGCTCCGGGGCTCGGCGACGTCGAGCTCGATCCCCCATTCCGCCCCGGCCTGGCCCGCGACGAGCGCCTCGACCTTGAAATATTTGGCGGCGAGAACCTCGAGATTGTGGGTCGCCCGGGGCACCACCGTGCCGAGGATGACGGCGTCGACGACGTCGCCGGGAAGCCCCTCGAGCTCGATCAGCTGGTGGAGCCAGACCGCATATTGATCCGCCGTCCGCCTCGGATCGGTGGCGATCCGCCAGCGGGCGCGGATGTTGCCGTCCTCGATCAGGGCGAAGACGATGTTGGTGTTCCCGGCGTCGACGGCGAGCAGCATGGGCGCTGTCTAGCGGGGAGCACAAGCATAAGCGAGAGGCGCTAGATCAGAAAGACGTCGCCGGCGTGGATCACCTGAGTGTGGCCGTCCGCCAGCCGCAGGCGCAGCGCCCCGCTCTCGTCGAGGCCGTCGAACCTGCCCTCGACCCGGGCGCCGCCGGCGATGTGGGTGGACAAAGCGGTGCCGGGAGGATGGGCGGCGGCAAGCCAGCTTTCGCGCACCGGCTCCAGCCCCTCCTCGCGCCAGCGCCCGAGCCAGCTCGCGAAGCTCGCCGCGAGCGCGTCGAGGAAGCGGGCCGGATCGGGCGCTCCGCCGAGCATTCCGATGTTGATCGCCGGACGCGCGGTCTCGTCGGGATGGTCGCAGAGATTGACTCCGAAACCGACGACGACCGCTTCGCCGGCCCGCTCCAGTAGGATCCCCGACAGCTTGGCGCCGGCGACGAGCAGGTCGTTGGGCCATTTGATCTCGACCCTCGTCCGCCCGGCGACGAAGCCGGAAGCGACCTCGTGCAGCGCCACCGCGGCGACCAGGGCGAGGGTGGGCGCCGGCGGATCGCCGGGGCGTAAACGGACGAGCGTGCTGGCGTAGAGATTGCCGGGCGGCGAATGCCATAACCGCCCCTGCCGGCCGCGCCCGCCCGACTGGCGCTCGGCGCGAAGCCAGACGCCCTCGGCCGCTCCTTCCCGGGCGAGCGAGGCGACGTCGTCATTGGTCGAGCCCGTCTCGGCGACGGTTCGGATCGCGCTCACCGGCCTTCGGACTCCTCGTCAGACATAGCCGCCGTCCTTGGCGATGAGGAGCGCCTGGCTGAGGCTCCTCACCCCGAGCTTCTTCATCAGATTGGCGCGGTGGAGCTCGACCGTGCGGACGCTGAGGCCGAGGTCGTGGGCGACGATCTTGTTCGGCGCTCCGTCGGCGAAGGCGACGAGCACTTCCTTCTCGCGGCGGGTGAGGGTCGCCAGGGCCGAGATCCGCGACATGGGCTGGCTTTCGAGAAGTGCGAACCCCTTCTCGACCGCGGCGACCAGCTGGTCGACCCGGAACGGCTTCTCGATGAAGTCGACCACGCCGAGCCGGCCCGCCCGCATCGCGTGCGGGACGTTGCCGTTGCCCGACACCACGATGACCGGATAGGCGGCCCGGCCCTTGCCGATCATCTCGAGCAGATCGAGGCCGTTGATCCCGGGCAGGTTGATGTCGACGATGATGCACCCCGCGGGCCGGTCGGCGTGGCCGGCGAGGAACGATTCGGCCGATTCGAACTCCTCGATATGGGTGCAGCAATCGGCGAGGGACTGCCGCACGAGATTGCGCAGCAGCCTTTCGTCCTCGATGATATAGGCTCGCCGGTCACCCATTTGTCGCAGCCTCTCGTGCCAGACTAGCGGGCGCATAAGCCCGCCGCCATCTCCGACATAGGTATTTTTCCGAAGTAGGACATGACCTGAAAGAGCGAGCACCATGCATTGGCCGCCGGGGGGAGGCATCCCGTCCCTCGCGCGGCTTGTAGCTGCATGGATTGGGTCGGCGGCCGGCGTGACCGCCGGCCCAGTCTAGGGCCCGTACCGCCTTCACTTATGCCCCCCCGAAGGCGGTATGGGCCCCAGTTCAGAGCAGCGCGCTTGCGGCGTTGTCCGCCATCTTCCCGAGAAAGGGGATGGCGACATAGCCGAGCGGCGAGACGAACAGGGCGGCAAGCACGATCAAAGCCGACTGCGGCACGTCGTTCGTCTCGCCATAGGCGGGCGCCGGATCGTCGAAATACATCGTCTTGACGATCTTGAGATAATAAAAGGCGCTGATCACCGAGGTGGCGATGCCGACCGCGGCGAGCCAGGTCAGGTCCGCCCGAACGGCGGCGTCGAAAACCAGGAACTTGGGCCAGAAGCCGAACAAAGGCGGCACTCCGGCGAGGCTGA
>JBEVDE010000445.1:0-3869 GCA_040514175.1 Allosphingosinicella sp.
GAAGAACCCCTCCACCGCGCTTCGCGCGGTCCCCCTCCCCCGGAAATCCGGGGAAGGAATTGGAGCCTGTCACTCCTCCGCCGCCCCGCCCGTCCAGTCGTAGCGGCTCGCGAACAGGCCGATGGTGAGCGGCAGGGTCGAGTAAGCGAAGGCCGCGAAGGGTCCGAAGCGGGTGAGCGACAGCAGGATCGAGGCCGCGCCGGTCGCGGCGAGGATCAGCCAGATCACCACTTCGCCTTTCGCCCGGGCGCGGGCGGCAGGGTCGAGGGCCCCGTTGCGCCGGGCCTCGGCGAACAGAGCGGCGATGGTCAGCGACATGAGCACGAAGCCGGTCCCGTAGACGGCGAACAGGCTTGCGACGCTGCCTCGGAAGCCGCCGCCCTGCCCGGTGAAGAAGATCGCGGTCGCCGCCGCCATCGCCCTGAGCGGCTGGATGTAGATCAGCACCAGGAAGACGAGCAGCAGGGTCAGGCAGAGCGAGCGCCAGTCGCCCTCGCCGCGCAGCCGGCGCCACCTTACATGGGCGAACCAGAACATGACGACGACGGCGAAGCCGAAGGCGAAAGCGGGAATGTCGCCGAGCGCGCGCACCAGCGCGTTGAAGTCCGCCGGGGCGCCGGCGCCGCCGATGACGAGCAGGCTGACCGCGAATGCGAAGGCCGCGTCGGTGAAATTATCGAGCCGCCCGGCCGAATTCGTCATGGCGACGGGTTAAAACGGCTCCGGAACGGACGCAAGCTACTCCGCCGCCTCCGCCTGCGGCGGTTCCTTCCAGACCAGCACCGGCTTCCTCGCCGCCGCGGTCTCGTCGAGCCGGCGGCGCGGCGCGTGAATCGGGGCCGCCTTCAGGCTCTGGTCGCCGGCCTTCGCCCGCTCCGCCACCGAGCGCAGGGCGCCGATGAACTGGTCGAGCGCCGCCTTCGATTCCGTCTCGGTCGGCTCGATCAGCATGGCGCCGTGGACGACGAGCGGGAAATACATGGTCATCGGGTGGAAACCCTCGTCGATCAGGCCCTTGGCGAGGTCGAGGGTGGTGAGGCCGCCGGCGAAGCCTTTGTCGCTGAACAGGGCCTCGTGCATGCAGGGGCCGCTGCCGCCGAACGGCGCGTCGAGCAGGTCGTCGAGGCGCCTCAGCACGTAATTGGCGTTGAGCACCGCATCCTCCGACACCTGCCTCAGGCCGTCGGCGCCGTGGCTCATCATGTAGGCGAGCGCACGCGTGAACATGCCCATCTGGCCGTGGAAGGCGACCATCCGGCCGAAGCTGGAGCCGTGATGCTCGCCCGCGGTCTCCTCCTCGACGAGCGCGTACTCTTCGCCCTGCTTCTCGACGAACGGCAAGGGCGCGAAGGGGGTGAGCGCCTCGGAGAAGACCACCGGGCCCGAGCCCGGCCCGCCGCCGCCGTGCGGGGTCGAGAAGGTCTTGTGGAGGTTGATGTGCATCGCGTCGATACCGAGGTCGCCCGGCCGCACCCGGCCGACGATGGCGTGGAAGTTGGCGCCGTCGCAATAGACGAGGCCGCCGGCGTCGTGAACGGCGCGGCTGATCTCGATCATCTCCGGCTCGAACAGCCCGCAGGTATTGGGATTGGTGATCATCACCGCCGCGACGTCCGGTCCGAGCCTCGCCTTGAGCGCGGCGAGATCGACCCGGCCGCGCGCCGTCGCCGGGATGTTCTCGACCCGGTAGCCGGCGAAGGCGGCGGTCGCCGGGTTGGTGCCGTGGGCGCTCTCGGGGACGAGCACGACCTCGCGCGCGTCGCCCCGGGCCTCGAGCGCGGAGCGGATGGCGAGCAGCCCGCAAAGCTCGCCATGGGCGCCCGCCTTGGGGCTCATCGCGACGCTGTGCATTCCGGTGAGCTCGACCAGCCAGCCGGCCAGCCGGTGGATCAGCTCCAGGGCGCCCTGGACGGTGTCGACCGGCTGCAGCGGGTGGATGTCGGCGAAGCCCGGCATCCGCGCCACTTTCTCGTTGAGCCGGGGATTGTGCTTCATCGTGCACGAGCCGAGCGGGAACAGGCCGAGGTCGATCGCGTAATTCTGGCGGCTGAGGCGGGTATAATGGCGGACCGCCCCGGGCTCGGTGAGGCCGGCGAGGCCGATGGGCCGGTTTCGCTCGAGGCCGCCCAATCTGTTCCCCGGGGAGCCAGGGGCCTCGAAGTCCACGCCCGTCGTCTCGGTGTCGCCGATCTCGAACAGCAAGGCCTCTTCGAGCATCAGGGCGCGGTTGCCGGTGTAGGTGCCGCCGGACTTTTCTCCGGCCTCGGGCGCCGTCGGGCGCCAGCCGCTCTGGTTGATCGTCACGCCAATACCTCCTCGAGCGCCGCCGCCAGCGCCTCAATATCCTCGTCGGTCGCCGTCTCGGTCACCGCCACGACCAGTCCGTTCTGCAAATCCGTCGCCTCTGGATAGAGGCGGCCGAGCGAGACGCCGCCAAGCACGCCCTTGTCCGCCATCGCGCGCACCGCGGGACGCGCTTCCTTCGGCAGCCTCAGGGTGAATTCGTTGAAGAAGCTGTCGTTGACCAGAGCCACGCCCGGCACCTTCGCCAGCCGCTCGGCCGCGGCAACGGCCTTGGCGTGATTGAGCATCGCAAGCTGCCGCAGCCCCTTCTCGCCGAGCAGGGTCATGTGCGCCGTCCAGGCGAGCGCGCAAAGCACCGAGCTGGTGCAGATGTTCGACGTCGCCTTCTCGCGGCGGATATGCTGCTCGCGGGTCGACAACGTCAGGACGAAGCCGCGCTTGCCCTCCGCGTCGACGGTCTGGCCGGTGAGACGGCCCGGCATCTGCCGCACCAGCTTCTCGGAGCAGGCGAACAGGCCGACATAAGGCCCGCCGAATTGCAAACCGACGCCGATCGACTGGCCTTCGCCGACGACGATGTCCGCGCCCATCTCACCCGGCGAGCGGATCGCGCCCAACGCCACCGGCTCGGTGACGACCGCGATCAGCAGCGCCTTCTTCGCGTGGCACGCTTCGGCGAGCGCGCCGAGATCGCTGATGCGGCCGAGGATGTCGGGATACTGGACGACCACACAGGACGTGTCGTCGTCGATCGCATCGGCGAGGCTCTGCGTGTCGGTTTCGGAGGCAAGCACCGGCACGCGCGTGTCGAGCGTGTCGCCGGTGAATTTCGCCATCGTCTTCGCCACCGAGACATAATGCGGATGGAGCCCGCCCGAGAGGATCGCCTTGCCGCGCCGGGTGATCCGCCGGGCCATTCCGATCGCTTCCCAGCAGGCGGTCGAGCCGTCGTACATCGAGGCGTTGGCGACGTCGCAGCCGTAGAGCCGGGCGACCTGGGTCTGGAATTCGAACAGGGCCTGAAGCGTGCCCTGGGCGATCTCGGGCTGGTAGGGCGTGTAGCTGGTCAGGAACTCGCCGCGCTGGATGAGATGGTCGACCGAGGCGGGACTATGGTGCTTGTAGGCGCCGCAGCCGAGGAAGACGGGAACGTCGCCGGCGACGAGATTCCTGCGCGAAAGCCGGGCGAGCTCGCGCTCCACCGCCATTTCGCTGAGATGATCGGGCAGGCCCTCGATCTTCTCGCTAAGGCGCGCCGCCTCCGGCACGTCGACGAACAGATCGTCGATCGAGGCGGCGCCGACGGCGCGAAGCATCTCCTGCCGGTCGGCCTGTGCGAGTGGAAGATATCTCATTCTTTTACTCCGTCATCCCCGCGCAGGCGGGGATCCAGCCAGCGCTGGCGCCATTTTCCAACTCGTCCGAATGCCCGCTTTCGAAGGAAAGACGAGGGCGCTCATTCCTCCGGCTTCCGCATCGTGAAGCGAAGCCGCACATAATCCGCGACCCAGCTTCCGTCCGGCTGCTGGAGCTTCGGCCGGAGCCGAGCCTCGACCGCCGCCGCG
>JBEVDE010000001.1:0-5835 GCA_040514175.1 Allosphingosinicella sp.
ATGTCGTCGCCGTCCTTGCCGTAGAGGAGGTCGTCGCCACCGAGCCCTTCTATAAGGTCGTCCCCGGCCGTCCCCAACAGGACGTCGGTTGCCGACGTCCCCGTGATGTAAGTCATTCCGTGCCCGCCCGCGAGCGGCTCACACCACCCGTTCCATATAAAAGGTTCATCTCGTCAGATACTTAGCTTCACTCGTAACAGGCGCTCGCGGCCGCCGCAAGCCGCTCCCGGAGGATCGCCCGCAAGTCGCGCGCCAGGGCCGCCCCGCCGCCGCCGCGAGCCTTGGAGAAGCCGCCGGTCCTCCCGACTAAAGCAGGAAGTCCCCCGTCCCGACCGGGGTCGGGCCCTGAAGGGTCAGGGCGACGACGAGATCGGCGACGGCGTCGCCGTCGATGTCGCCCTGCAGGATCCAGGCGCCGCCCGACTGGAAGGCGCGCAGCTGCCCCGCGACCCCGCTGAACGCCGCCGAGCCGATCCAGGCGAACGCCTGGTCGCCCGCGGCAAGGCCGTTCGCGTCGATGCGGCTGAGGTCTAGCTTGTCGGCGCCGGGCGTAAAGTCGGTGATCTGGTCCATCGCGCCGGCGTTGGATTCCGCCGTCGAATCGTAGCGGAACACGTCCGCGCCGCCGTTGCCGGTGAGGACGTCGGCGCCGAGGTTGCCGTGGAGGAGGTCCGACTGGCTGCCGCCCTTCAAGGTGTCGTTGGCCCGCCCGCCGAACAGGCGGAGCAGGCCGTCGGCCTCCTGGCTGGCGTCGAGGATCATCGTCTCGGTGGTCATCAGCAGGGCGCCCGAGACGGTCAGCGTCTCGCCCGGCTTCACGATCGCATTCGACAGGACGAGATTATAGTCGAACTCGCTCCCCCCTCCCCTCGCGTAGCGCTCGTCGGTCGCCGAGGTCAGGGTGAGGTTCTCGATGTTCGTGAACAGGCCGGTGTAGCCCGGCGCGTTGAAGTCGATCGTGTAATTGCCGCGCAGGAACATGCCGTCATAGCCCGGTCCGCCGTTGACCGTGTCGCCGGTCGCGAAACGGCCGTCCTCGGCATAGAAGAAGATGTCGTGGCCCAGGCCGCCCGTCAGCGTGTCCACGCCCTTGCCGCCGAAGACGACGAACTTGGCGTCGGTCTCGGCAGAGCCGTCGAAGGTGAAATCCTCGCCGGCGAGAAGCGCGGCGCCGTTGATCCGCACCTGCAAGCCAGCAGCGAAGTTCGCGTCGTTGGTGGTCAGGACGTAATCGTAGCGGTTGGTGCCGGGCTCGCCGAAGTTTGTATTGTTGCCGCCGAGGATCGAGATGTTCTCTATCTCGGTGATGTTGGCGGTCAGCGTCAGCGACCCGTAAGGCCCCTGGAGGACGAGCGTGTCGGTCTCCGAGCCGCCGTTCACCACATCCGCCGCGGTCAGCGAGCCGATGAAGAAGATGTTGTCGCTTCCGGCGCCGCCGAAGACAATGTCGTCGCCGCCGTCGTAGAGGCGGAGCACGTCGGAGCCCGCGCCGCCGGTAATGAAATTGTCGCCGGCACTGCCGCGAAAGTCGTGGGCTATGTCCGAGGCGGAACCGAGCCGCTCCACCTGCGTGCCGAGAAGGCTGTACACGGCCAGCGACGTCCAGATCGTGTCGATTCCCTGCCCCGCCAGCTCCTCGACCACGTCACCGGCATTGTCGACGTAATAAATGTCGTCGCCCCAGCTGCCGCGCATCGTGTCGGCGCCGCCCCGGCCGTCCAGGATGTTGGGAAAGTCGTCGCCGGTCAGAGTGTCGGCGAACGCCGAGCCGATCAGATTTTCGATCTCGATAAGCCTGTCGACTCCTGCCCCTCCCGTATTCTGCAGGTCGCCCGGCAGCCGAAGGGTCACAACGACCCCCGCTCCGGCCGTCCCGTAATATGCGGTGTCGCGACCCGCGCCGCCGTCGAGCCGATCGTCGCCGTCGCCGCCGTGGACGCTATCGTCCCCAAGGCCGCCCGTCAGGACGTCATTGTCGCCGAGGCCGTCCAGAATGTCGTCGCCCGAGCCTCCGGTGAGCCGATTGGCGAGGCCGTTGCCGGTGAGGCTCTGTCCGGCGCCCGAGGTCCCGGTCAGGACCTCGAAATTGGCGGCGAGCGTGAAAGCGGCGAGCGCCGTCCGGATCTCGTCCGTCCCGGCTCCCGGATCTTCGGTCGCGGCGTCGTCCGCTTCGATCAGATAGAGATCGTCCCCGAGCCCGCCCGCGAGCTGGTCGGGCCCCGCCCCGCCGTCCAGTATGTCGTTGCCGCCGCCGCCGGTAAGCCGGTTGGCGAGGCCGTTGCCGGTCAGCGCCTGCCCGGTCGCCGAGGTCCCGGTCAAATCCTCGAGATGCGCGCCCAGCGCATAAGCGGCGAGCAGGGTCCTGACCTCGTCCGTGCCGCCGCCGGCATTCTCGATTATCTCGTCGCCCGCGGCGATCACATAGCTGTCGTTGCCGAGCCCGCCCGCGAGCTGGTCGGCGCCCGCACCGCCGTCGAGCACATCATCGCCCGCGCCGCCGGTGAGGATGTTGGCGAGGCCGTTGCCGGTCAGCGCCTGGCCGCCCGCCGACATTCCGACGAGCCGCTCGACCTCGGCGGTGAGCGCATAAGCGGCGAGCGCCGTCCGGACCTCGTCGGTTCCGGCGCCGGCCGCCTCGCTGACGATGTCGCCCGAATCGACGAAATAGAGGTCGTTGCCGAGCCCGCCCGCGAGCAGATCGGCGCCCGCGCCGCCGTCGATCACGTCGTCGCCGGCGGCGCCGGCGATGAAGTTGGCGGCGCCATTGCCGGTCAGCGATTGGCCTGAAAGCGAAGTACCGACCAAATTCTCGAAATTCGAGTCGAGGGTGTAAGCGGCGAGCGCGGTCCGGACCTCGTCGGTTCCGGCGCCGGCCGCCTCGCTCACTATGTCTCCGGCTTCCACGAAATAGACGTCGTTGCCGAGCCCGCCGGCGAGCTGGTCGGCGCCCGCGCCGCCGTCGATCACGTCGTCGCCGCCGGCGCCGGTAATGACGTTCGCGAGGCCGTTGCCGGTCAACGCCTGTCCCGCCGCCGAAAGGCCCGTCAGAGTCTCGGCATCGGCGGCGAGGACGTAGCCGGCGAGGCTTGTCCTGACCTCGTCCGTCCCCTCGTTCGCTCGCTCGACCACGGCGTCGCCGGAATTGTCGACATAATAAAGGTCGTCGCCCGCGCCGCCCTCCATCCTGTCGGCGCCGGCGCCGCCGTCGAGCTGGTCCTGGCCGGAGGAGCCGAGGATCAGGTCCGGGTGCGAGGAGCCGGTGACCCGCTCGATCGAGAGCAATTCGTCGCCCTCGGCATCGCCGCCGCTGCCGAGACCGGTGGCGAGGTCGATCGTCACCGCCGCGGACGAAGCCGAGTAATCGGCCCGGTCGGTCCCGGCGCCGCCGTTGAGGCGATCCGCCCCCGGGGAGCCGCGCAGCACGTCGTCGCCGCCAAAACCGAGCAGGGTCTCGAGCCGGAAACTGCCGTCGAGCAGGTCGGCCCCTTCGGTCCCGATCACGTCCGCGCCCGGAGCCTGGGTGACGGCGATCGTGAAGTCGTCGAAGATCGAGGCCTTGCCGTCGTCCGCCGTCACCCGGATGGTCAGGGTCGCGCCGATCGCGGCGAGCGGAGGCGTGCCGCTGAAGGTCCGGTTCAAGGCGTCGAAGCTCAGCCAGGCGGGAAGGACGGAGCCGTCGGCCTGCGCTGCCCGGTAGGTCAGGGTATGCTGGCCGTCGACGTCGATGAACGAGGTCCCGGGGACGACATAGGCGGCCGCCTGTCCGTCCGGCCAGATCTGGTCGACCATGGCCGGCTGGCCGAGCACGGGCGGATGGTTGGTGTCCACCCCGAGCTGGACAATCCGGTCGGCGAAACGGAAGAACTCGATTCCGCTCAGGCTGTCCGTCCCCTCGTTGCCGTCGGCGGCGTTCAAATCCCTTATCGTCACCTGGCCGGCCGTGAGGATTTCGTAATCGGCGAAATTGCCGGAATAGACGGCCGTGTCGCCATTGCCCGCGCCGCCTTCCAGCGCATCGTCGCCGGCTCGGCCGAACAGCGTGTCGTCGCCGGCGCCGCCGGTGATGGTGTTCGCCAGATCGTTGCCGGTGAGATTCTGCGCCGACGGCGAAGTCCCGGTCAGCGTTTCGACATTGGCGGTAAGGACGTAGGCGGCAAGACCGGTACGCACCTCGTCCCGGCCCGCGCCGGTCAGCTCCTCGACCTGGTCGCCCGGATCATCGACGAGATAGAGATCGTCTCCCGCACCGCCCTCCATCTTGTCGGCGCCGGCGCCCCCGTCGAGGCGATTGGCGGCGGCGTTGCCGATCAGGCGGTCGTTGCCCGGGCCGCCGACGGCATTCTCGATGGTGACGTTGAAGGCGATGGCGATGTTCTTGGTCAGGCCGCCGGCATCGCTGAACGCGCCTTGATTGAGATCGATCAGCGACGGCGTGAGATAGCCGGACAGGTCGATCGTATCGATTCCGCCGCCGTCCCAGATCGCCACCACAGGCCCGGTGGTCACGGCGAAGTTGAACGGCGAGGTCGCGCCCGTGTTCGAGTTGAACCCGTAGACGGTATCCCCCGCGCGGGTGCTCATGTTCGGGCTGTAGAGGCTGTGGAGCGCGAGGATGTCGTAGAGGAGCGGCGTCAGGCCGACATATTGGACGTTGTTGACGAAGTGGACCGCGCCCGTGTTCGACGCCGAAAAATAGGACATGATCGAATATTGGACCGTGTCCTCGACGAACTCGGCGGAGTCCTGATAGTTGAATCCCTGCCCGTTATAATCGCCCGGGTGCGACAGGCCGAGGGCGTGCAGGACCTCGTGAATCGCGACGAATCTGGTGAAGTCGACGTGATGCTCGTTGGTCTGCCGTTGCGCAATCCGGGCGGTGTTGAACCTTATGTCCGCGCCGTAGATCTCGGCCGAATCCTGGATCCGGTGGGCGTACATGCCGCCGGAGAAACTGAGGTCGACGCTGTTCGCGTAGAAAGCGATGCGCGGGTTGGCCGGCCCCGGAATCTGCTGATTGTCGGCAACCTGGACGAAGGTCAGGTTCACGACCTCGGCGATCATCGCGAAAGCGTTCTGCACCGCCGCCCGCTGCGCCGCCGAGAAGATGGCGAAGCCCGGCTCGTTCGGCAGATAGGCGGGTTTCTGCTCGAGGAAGGCATATTGGATCGGGTTTTGCGGAGTCGCCCACACGCCCACCCTCACCAGCTGAGCGACATAGCCTTCCTTGCTGATGTTGGGCTTGTCCGCCATGCCGGCTCCTCCAGGCGAGTCATCCCGGAAAAACCGCGTCTGCGCAATCCTTTGGCTTGCCAAGGATTGCTAAACTGCGGCCGGGCCGCCGGGCATGGCGCCCAGGAGGGCCCGACGGCGCGGCCCCTCCCCTTTCAGAGCAGGAAGTCTCCCGCCGCGAGCGGAGCCGGTCCCTGCAGGGTGAGCGCGACGACCAGGTCGGCGACGCTGTCGCCATTGGTGTCGCCCTCGAGGATCCAGCTCCCGCCCGACTGGAAGGCGCGGAGCTGGCCGGCGACGCCGCTGAAGGCGGAGGCGCCGATCCAGACGAAGGCCTGGTCGCCGGCGGCGGCGCCGTTGGCGTCGATGCGGCTGAGATCGATCTTGTCGGCGCCCGGAGTGAAATCGAGGATCAAGTCCCTCGAGGCCGAATTGGACTCCGCCGTCGAATCGTAACGGAACACATCCGCCCCGCCGCCGCCTCTCAACGTGTCGGCGCCGAGGTTGCCGTGGATGAGATCGGCCTGGCCGCCGCCCTTCAGCGTGTCGTTGGCCTTGCCCCCGAACAGGCGGAGCAGGCCGTCCGCCTCCTGGCTGGCGTCGAGG
>JBEVDE010000028.1:0-12019 GCA_040514175.1 Allosphingosinicella sp.
AACTCGACCCGCATCTGCGGTTCGGCCGAATAATCCTTGTCGGGATCGACCGCATAGGGATGCCAGGTGAAGGCGAACAGGCGGGGCGCGTCCATCGCCACCACCTGGGCTTCCCATTTGAGATGCTCGTAGCCCGGATAGGTCATTTGCCCGAGCGACGGCTCGCCCAGCACGAACGGCCCCTCCAGCTTGACCCGGAACCAGGCGCCGAACTCCTCATGGTCGGTCAGCGCCCGCCACACCCGCTCGACGGGGGCGGCGATGGCGATGCTCTTCTCGATTCGATCGGTCATGACAGGCAACCTCCTGGTTGCCGGTTAACAAGACTCACGGCTACATGCAACCAAATAGTTGCATGTAGAAAGCCGGGACCGCACGGTCGATGAAATGGGTGTAATGGCGGGAAATTCGTTACTGTCCCCTTTTCGCAGACAAGGATGAGCCATGATCACCGTCACCGCCTTCAAATGGGTGCCGCCCTTCGCTCAGGGGCTGGTGCGCGACCTGCGCGTGCGCTGGGCGCTCGAGGAAGCGGGGCTCCGCTACGAGGTGAGGCTGCTCGAGGACGGCGAGAAGGAGGCGGCGGACTATCGCGCCTGGCAGCCCTTCGGCCAGGTGCCGGCCTATGAGGAGAACGGCCTCAAGCTGTTCGAATCGGGCGCGGTCGTCCTGCGCATCGCCGAGCGCAGCGAAAATCTCCTGCCCGGCGACCCGGCGGCCCGGGCGCGGGCGGTCGAATGGCTGTTCGCCGCGCTGAACACGATCGAGCCGGCGGTCCAGAACCTCGCCGCGATCGCTCTCTTCTACGCCGGCCAGGAATGGGCGAAGCTCAGGCGTCCCGACGCCGAGGCGATGGCGCGAAAGCGCCTCGCGGAGCTGGCGGCGGCCCTGGACGACAAGCCCTTTCTCGACGGCCCCCGCTTTACCGCCGGGGACCTCATGATGGCGACGGTGCTGAGGATCCTTCGCCATACCGGGCTGGTCGCGGAGACCGGGCTGGCCGGCTATCTCGCCCGCTGCGAGGAGCGGCCGGCCTTCCAGCGAGCGCTTGCGGGCCAGATGGCCGATTTCGCCTCGACCGCCGCTTGAAAAGCATCGGACGCCAAACCGGCGTCCGATACCCATCTCCCGCTCCTGCTCCTATCAGGGCGGCGGCGCCTTGCAGAAGGCCATCTGGTCGACGAGGTTGCTCGGCACCGTATCTCCCGTCGTCAGAAGCAGCTGGGTCGAGAGCGTGACGATATAGGCGCAGGGGGCGAGGTCGTTCGCCGTGAAGTCCATCCCGGCGATACCGAACCGCTCGTCGGGAAGCCCGCCCGTCGGCGCCGTCAGCGTTGCCGGGGGCGGCGCTCCGATCGTCCCGGCGTTGCCGCCGACGATGCTCAGGGTGACCGCGCCGAGATTGGGATGCGCCGAAGTGACCAGGACGGTGAGCGTGTTGTCGACCTCGGCGCAGCCCTGCACCTGCAGCTCCTGGATATCGAGCATGTTGACGCCTAGCGCCCCGTTCTCGACGAAGCCGGCCCAGGCCGGGTGATGCGAGACGGCGTTGTAGAGACGGTTCTCGATCGCAATGTGGCTGCACGTGCCGGCCGGAACCGACTGCGGACCGCTGGGGAAGGAGCGGCACCGCATCTCGATGCTGAAGAAGCGGTTGGCTCCGTAAGGTGCGGACGAGTTTCCAGCCGTCTTGCCGGCCATGTTCAGCGTCCCCCAGGCGGGCGACGGCCCGAAGGGTACCAGAGCGGTCGAGATCAGGTTGATCTGGTTGCCGTTGGGCGAGAAATTGCCCGGCGCCATCGTCCAGTTGCTCTCCTGTGGCACCTGGATCCAGCCGTCGCCGGTGAAGCTTGCGACCACCTCGTTCGGACCGTTGGTGCCGTTCACCGTGTAGACCTTGGTGAACCAATAGGGGAACGTGCTCCCGTCGTAATAGGACAGGGTGCCGATGACGGTGCGGGCGATCTGGGACTGCGTGACCTGGGTCCAGACGCTCCCCGGTATGGGGGTGCCATTGGCCTGCACCTCCCGCCACCAGAAGCTGTATTCCAGTTGCTCGCCGCCGTTGATCGTCTTGGGCAGCTGCCCGTTCAGCCGCATCGTTTGATAGAAGGCGCGGTTGTCGGCGATGGTCAGGCCGGACCCGCCCGGCGCGCTGTCGACGTCGGTCGAATAATTGTAGACCCCGACATGGGTGAATACGCCGACGCCCTCGTGAGTGGTCGTTTCCTTGACGCACAGCTGGACGCAGAAGCAATTGCCGACATTCTCGCGATCGGGTTGCCGGCCTCGCGCCGGCGGCTCGGCGAGCAGGACGAGGCTGCCCTGCTTGATCGTGAAATAGAGATCAGGCCCGCCGAACAGCTCGATATTGGCCCAGGTCCCGGCCCGGAATGCGGAGCCCGGATAATAGATGACGAACCGCCCGTTGCCGTCCGTCATGCCCGATCCGAGATAATCCTGCTGTAGCCAGTCGACGTCGCGGGCTTCGACGGTGAGCCCCGAGACGGGCTTGTCCGTCTCGCAGATGGTCACTCGTCCGCAAATCACCCAGATGTCGAACCAGGACAGGATCAGGCACCAGATGCGCGAGGGCATATAATATTCCCAGAATGCGACGCGATCGTTCTCGACCTCGCGCCAGGCGGGCTGGAGCGTAGTCAGATGGATCTGGCGAGGCTCCGCCTTCGAAGCGCGCTCCTCGATATGGCTGAGGGTCTCGACCCGAAGATCGATGTCGACCGGCCCGCCCTCATATCCGCTCCGGCCGAAGTCGAGCTCGAAGCTTCCGTCCTCGCCGACCTTCGCTTCGGCGAGAAGCCGGCCCGAACGCGCCTTGACTTCCCGTTCGTCGATCGCGGTTGCGGTCTGCCTAGGGTCGGCGACGGCGCGTTCGATCAGCCTTTCGCCCTCGGCGGCATAGGCTCGCACGATTACGCCCCACAGGGGCCGCGGACATTCGCGACAGATATATCCCCACAGATTTCCGCGTAGATAATAAGGCATCGTGCTTCCTCCCATGCCATCGGCGCTAATTGCGACGGCATAGCGGCTCGAAAGGGTGATCAGCGTGACGCAGATCACGCGGCCCCGCTCAAAAGGGCCATCGCCGAGCGGCCTGCTCGACAGGTCGTTTCCGCCAAGCGCTTTGCCAGCAAGCCAGATAAGCCCACGCGCCTTTATGACGGCAGGGGGACGGCGGTGCTGCTATTAGTCTGAAACGACTCGAAGACTCGGCATGGGCGCAATTCCGCCGGCTGATCGCGATCGCCCTGATCTACCGTGCAGCGGAGCGGATCATCCGCCAGATGGCGTTTCCCGCCTTCCGTTCGCAGATCGTCGCCTATCTCATCGCGGGCCTCTCGCAACGCGCCGGCGGCCGGATCGATTTCGAGGGAGTCTGGCGTCGCCAAGCGATCTCGCCTGAGCTGGAAACATTGCTGCGAGCCTGGGCGCCCAGGGTTGACGAAGTGCTGCGCGCGACCGCAGGGCAGCGAAATCCCGGCGAATGGTTCAAACGCGAGGAATGCTGGAGCACGGTCCGGGATCAGCTCCCCGGACTTATCGAACCGCTGCCGCCCGAGCTAGCAAACGCCGCCGCGCAGCAAGCTGAGGCAGATGACGCCGGAGCCCGGACGGCGCCGACGCTCTCGGTCGAGGATTTCGACCGTATTCAGCGATGTATGGAGATCGACAGTGCCACTTGGCTCAAGGCGGCCGAACTTGGTCAGCGTACCAAGGTGCTTCACTGGAAGACGGCCGGGCCGCACCCACGGTGGCCGCGGCGCCGGTCTCCTCCCTCGGAGCCGGGCAATTCGATACAGCCCGAGTGGGGAACTCGAGATCACCTGTCTTGCAGCTCGCCATGAGGTCCGCGAAATGATGCTCAAGGGGCCGCAGGTCGTCATACTTGGCGACGGTACCAGAACCGTTTTTGAGAGCCCTCAGGAGCGCCCCCCGACTGACGGCCCGCTATGAGCTTGCCCGCATCACGCTAAAGGCTCGCCCCCAACGGCATCCACCAGATTGTGATCGGAGGGCATTGGAAACCATCGGGGACGAAAATCGACACGTTATAGGTCGCTCCCCGGCGTACCGGGAGCATTGCAGAGCCGTTGTTGCTCTCCTGGTCCGCATACCTGGCCGTCATGTTCCCGCCGGTGCACGAGGCGACGACGCCATCGCTGTTCTCCAGAAACAGATAGCCGAGGCTGTTCAGGCCGAGATCGCCCGGATTGTTGACGAAACCCATCAGGAACCCGTCCGTGGCGGCGGGGTAAGCGACGCCGGGCTTCGGGTCGATGACGCCCGCCTTGCCGAACAGCGATACGGGACCGGCCGCGCTGAGATCTCCGTTCACGGCCGCTCCGCCATTCACGCTGAGGGCATGGGAGGAACCGGGCGCGGGATTGATTGTGGCGCCGCCGTTCACGGTCGCTCCCCAAAGACCGCCGATATTCGCTCCACCGTTCACGCTAAGGGCAAGACGGGAATCGGGCGCGGGATCGATTATGGCGCCCGCTTTGGCGTGCAATGTCCCACCGCTCACGGTCACGTCGCCGCCGGTGATCGTGGCCCCGCCGTCGAGCTGGGTGACGCTTTGCGACCACAGCTTCGTCGAGATTCTCGCCGTTCGCGAAGCGAGGTCCGGGTTGGCGATGGTGATGGTGATGGTGTCGTAGAGCGGGCCGGTCACGTCCGGATCATTGGAGGTCGCGACCAGGAAATAGGGGGTGTCGTTTGTGGGCCCGGTGAAGCTGCAGGTCGTTTCCGAGCCCGTCCAGAACGGCGCGGTCTCCATCTTGCGCCACAAGGCATAACGGTCGCCGTTGCTGTCCCATGAAAGGATGACGGTTGCGCCATTGGCGAAATCCGTGGTCGGCAAGATCGGCCTCCCGACCGCCGTGGCCACGAAATTGGCGAGATAGAACGGCGCCGTGTCCGAAACGACGCCGACGGTGCCGCGTCGGGCGGCCATGGCGGTGCTCGCCGCTCCGGAGTGTTCCTGGACGACGACCGGGAAGCGGCCGCCAGGGCCGGCGCCGACCCTCCCCGTCAGGGTCAGCTGCAACGGATAGTCGATCTCATAGGCATTGGCGTCGAGCGTGTAGAATTTGATCGCGGCATAATTGCCGTCGCCCAGACCGAGGCTGGCCCCGGTGGCCATCTGCGCCGGCTCTACCGACCAGGTCGAAGGGACGACCGAGCCCGTGGGCGTGTCCTGGAACAGGCAGTCGTCGTCGCTTCCCACTTTCACGATCAGCAGGATCTTGTTGCAATAGACCGGCGTAGTGATCAGCCCGGCGGTCAGGATCACCGAACCGGTCTCGCCCGCCGCAAGGGGCCGCGGATCGCTCGAGCTGGTGTAGGTCAGCAGCGGCCGCGGGGGCGTAGGGTCGGAGCTCGCCGCGGATTTTGGTGGTCGCGCCATATGTCGCCTTTCGTTTGCCGCCTGGTCAGCCCTGTTCCGGGCCCTGCATGTCCTCGGGGTCCAGCCGGCCCAGCCTTTCGATGTCGAGCGCGTGGGCCGCGCCGGGCTCGGCCGCGCGACGACCGATCACCAGCCAGTCGAACGCCGCGTTCGATTTGCCGCCCTGGAGCTCGCCGACCCGAAACTCGCCCGGTCGCTGCTCCTCGAGGCGAAGACCGCGGCACTCATCCAGCGCGGTCAGCAGCACGCGGTAGCGCAGCCCGTGGGCGATGGCGCCGGCAAGCGCGGGATCGAGCCTGATCCACGCTTTGCCGTGCGAGAGCCGCCCCGTCCCGGACAAGTGAATTTCCGCATGGCGGCTGAGCGGCGGCGTCGCGGTGAGATTCCCCCTCGCCGTCGCCAGGCGGCTGAGCATGCCGCCGCCATTGTAGATCGCCCCTTTGACCGTGAGATTGCCGTTCACCTCGGCATTGTCGAGGACGTCAAGCTGGGCGGTGACGACGATCCCGGGGGCGGAGAGCGTGTTGCCGACGGTGACGAAGCCCTGCAACGTGGTGTTCCCGCCGACGGTAAGCGTGCCGCTCGCCGAGGCGTTGCCGGTGATTGCCGCGCCGCCGCTCGTCACCGTCAGAGCGGTAGCCGTGGCTGCACCGGTGATCGTCGTATCGCCGGTGATCGATGCTCCGCCGCTGCTGACGGTGAGCCCCGACGCGACCGAGGCGCCGCCGCTCAGCGTCGTCGCGCCCTTGACCCGCAGCTTCCCCGCCACGGTCACCGATCTCGGTGTCAGGTCCGGATTGGAGATGGTGAGGGTAAGCGCGCCGTAGAGCGGGCCGGTCACGTCCGGGTCGGGCGAGGTGGCGATCAGGAAATAGGTGGTGTCGGTCGCGGGCCCGGTAAAGCAGAAGGTCGTTTCGACGCCCGTCCAGAACGGCGCTGTCTCGCCCTTGCGCCACAAGGCATATCGGCCGCCATTGCTCTCCCAGGAAAGCGTGACGGGGGCGCCGTTGGTGAACTCGGTGCAGGGCAACAACGGGGACCCGGCCGCGGTCGCGACGAAATTGGCGAGGTAGAACGGTGCCGTTCCCGACTCGACGCCGACGGTGCCGGCGTGTTTCGACAGGCCGGTGCCGGTCGCCCCGGAATTCTCCTGGATGTGGATCGGGAAGACTCCGCCGGGGCCGTTGCCGACCGTCCCCGCCACGGTCAGCGCGAACGGATAATCGATCTCACAGGCGCCCGGATCGTCCGTGTAGAATTTGATCGTGGCATATTCGCCGTCGTCCAGCCCGAGGCTCGCGCCGGTGGCCATCTGCGCCGGCTCCGCCGACCAGCTCGCCGGGACGACGGAGCCCGTGGGCGTGTCCTGGAACAGGCAGTCGGGATCGCTCCCCACCTTCACGGTGATCAGGATCGTGTCGCAATAGACCGGCGTCGTGATCAGCCCGGCGGTGAGCGTCACCGAGCCGGTCTCGCCCGCCGCCAGGGGATGCGGATCGCTCGACGTGGCGTAGGTCAGCAGCTGCGGGGGCAGAGGCGCCCGAGCCGCGGCGGAATTGGATCGAGGGGTCATGTCGCCTCCTGGTTCGCGCTCGTCAGGGCCGGCATAGCCGGTTTCGCCACCCGATCAGCGGCAGGCAGGGCGGCGGGGCCCGGCCGCCCCGCCGCCCGCCTGGATTCAGGAGACGATCGTGATGTTGAGGTTGCTGTCGCCGTCGGGCGGGTTGTCGCCTTGCCAATAAGCCGCGGCGTTCCAGCCGTTGCCCGGTCCGCCCATCTTTTGAGTGCCGTTGAGGAAGCCCTGGTCGTTCGAGAGGTAGATGACGTTGCCGGCGGTGACCACCTGGCTGCCGTTGACCATCAGCTGGCCCGAAGACCCCTTGTTGGTGAAATTGAGATTGCCGTTCGAATCCGTGCCGATCAGCCAATCGCCGATCTGGAAACCGTTCTGTTCGCTCGTTTCTTCCATGTTCAATCCTTTCCGTTTCAGTTGCTGCCGGTCGAGTTCACGAGACGATCGTGATGTTGAGGTTGCTGTCGCCGTCGGGCGGGTTGTCGCCTTGCCAATAAGCCGCGGCGTTCCAGCCGTTGCCCGGTCCGCCCACCTTTTGGGTGCCGTTGAGGAAGCCCTGGTCGTTCGAGAGGTAGATGACGTTCGCTGCCGATATCACCTGGGCTCCATTCGTGGTGATGATGCCGGTGGCGGCGACGGTGCCGGTGGTGGTGATGGCGCCGGCGGCGACGGTGCCGGCGGCGGTGACATTGCCCGGCGCAACGATGTTGCCGGCGCCGTCGAAGCTCACCACCGCTCCGGTCGGGCTGGTGAAGACGAGACTGTTGTTGGCGCCGACGGAGATCGTCCATCCGCCGAGCGTGAACGACGCCCCGGACACCGGCCCGGTGGCCGTGACCGCGCCAGTAACGCTGGCCCCTCCCAAGACGGTCAGAAGCCCCGCCGCCGTGACTCCAGTCCGGTCGATCTTGAGCAGGTCGGCGGAGCCGGTGCCGTGAATCTGCGTGAACACAAAAGACTGGGGCGCGTCCGGATACACATTATACAAGTTGGTCTCGGCCAGACCGCTGCTTCGGTTCCAGGCGACGACCATTCCTCCCAGAAGGGAAGATTCGGGAATGGCGTGGGTGAAACCGGTGTTGAAGCAACCGATGCGCGTCCAGCCGTCCCGCACGTCGAGAATTGCCGGATATGGGTTTGCTGCGTTGCCGCTGCCTATCTCCACCGATTTCGGGGTGAGGTCCGGATTGGTGATGGTGAGGGTAAGCGTGTCGTAGAGCGGTCCGGTCACGTCCGGATCGGGCGAGGTCGCGATCAGGAAATAGGTGGTGTCGGTGGCGGGGCCGGCGAAGCTGCAGGTCGTTTCAACGCCCGTCCAGAACGGCGCTGTCTCGCCCTTGCGCCACAAGGCATATCGGTCGCCATTGCTCTCCCAGGAGAGCCTGACGGCCGCGCCGTTGGTGAATTCAGTGCAGGGCAACAAGGGGGCGCCGTTCGCGGTCGCGACGAAGTTGGCGAGGTAGAAGGGCGCCGTTCCCGACTCGACTCCGACCGCGCCGGCGTGTTTCGACAGGCCGGTGGCGGTCGTTCCGGAATTCTCCTGGATGTGGATCGGGAAGACTCTGCCGGGACCGTTGCCGACCATGCCCGTCAGGGTCAGCGTGAGCGGATAATCGATCTCACAGGCGCCCGGATCGACCGTGTAGAATTTGATCGTGGCATAATCGCCGTCGTCCAGCCCGAGGCTCGTGCCGGTGGCTATCTGCGCCGGCTCCACCGACCAGGTCGAAGGAACGACGGAGCCCGTCGGAACCTCATCGAACAGGCAGTCGGGATCGCTCCCGACCTTCACGATGACCAGGATCTTGTCGCAATAGACCGGCGTCGTGATCAGCCCGGCGGCCAGGGTCACCGAGCCGGTTTCGCCCGCCGCGAGGGGCTGCGGATCGCTCGAGGTGGCGTAGGTCAGAAGCGCAGTGTCCGGGCCCCCGGCGGTCGATTGGGGCTTTGGCATCGTTCAGTCCTTTGCGGCGAGAGTGACGGTGAAGGCGAGCACGCCCTCGCGAAGCGAGTTGGCCGAGGTCAGGAAATGGGCGCTGTTGTTCGCAGGATTGAGCGCGAAGCCGGTCGCCGCCCCCGGCGCTCCCTCCCACCACGACCAGCTGCCGTTGCGCTCGGTGGGCAGCGGATAGGTGAGCGCATTCGGGAAAGCCGGCTGCGCCGATCCCTGCGTCGCCGTCGGCTGCAGCACGGTGAGCAGCGGGCCCATTCGGAACGCGATTTCGAGCCTGGAGAGCGGCGCGTCCACGAACCGGACCGGAAGCGAGATCGGCAGCACGGGCAGTGCGCCCGTGGTGGCATGGATCGCGGCGCGCGGATCGAGCAGGACGGTGGCATAGGCGTAGGTCTGGTCAGTGAGCGCGAGGCTGGGATATTCCTCGCCGGTGCCCGGCGACCCGATCTGCTGGATATAGGTCTGGGTGGAGCCCGGCTCGGGGGTGGCGACGCTGCGGAAGCTGTCGAACGTGCCGGTGAAATAGCCGATCGTGCCGTCCTGCCGGGTCGCCTGGTCGCCGAGCCGGATCGGGAAGGCCTGGGCGAGCCAAGCCGCGGGGGCGGTGTCGAACGTGGCTGCCCAGCCGGTGTCGCGCCTCGGCTTGCCGGCGAGCTGGAATTGCAGCCGGAGCCGGACCAGAGCGAGCGGGCGCCCGACCAGCACCGACAGATTCTGGTCGGACCGCCCGCCGAGCGGGTCGATCGTCCACAAGGTCGAATCGATCGCCGACAGGAAGGCGGCGAAGTTCGCTTCGGTCTTGAAGTTGCTCGATCCGACCATCGCGGCCAGGTCCGGAGAGGCCTTGGCGATGTCGTCGAGCGAGACGACCCCGCCGTGCGGCGGCGCGGCCCATTCGGCGGTCCTGGTTTTTCCGTCGGCGCCGACGACCAGGCGCACATCGCCCCAGCTCGTGCCGTCGGGCGCAAACAGCAGCAGGCTGTCGTTGAGATGGTTGGCGATGATCCAGCCGCAGACCGGGCAGGCGTCCGGCGAGGACGAGACGAGCTTAGCGTTGCCGATCTCGTCCTGGCGGTCGAGGAACTGCGCGTCGAGGCGCATGGGCTGCAAGACGCGGGGCGGCAGCTGGAGCACCGATGTGACGCTGGTATCGAGCGGCCGCGGCGCGGCGAGGGCGGTATCGATCACCGCCGGGAAATTCTTATAGTCGTTAACCCCGGCCTTCGTCACCGACGAGGCCAGCACCAGCTTTCGTCCGAAGCGGTCGTAGAGGAAGAGGTCCTTGAAGTAGAATTGCCCCTGCCGAATGCCCTGGAAGGGGATCGGATTGGCCGAAATGAGGGGTGCCGTCGTCACCCGGCCCCGCATCGCATCCGGCAATGCGTCGCCGCCGGCCTCCGGATCGTCATAGCCGAGGAGGTCGGCGAGACGAACTTTGGCGTCGCCGATCGTGTCGGTCGGCAGCGGCCGGCGGAAGGGGCGGCTGTCGCGTCCGCTCAGCGAGTCGTCGAAGCCGACCAGCTCCTGGGCGAGGAACTCCCATTTGTAGACACTCGCGATGTCCTGGTAGATCTTGTCGAGGTCCGGATTGTCCTTGCGGAATTGGTCGAGGAACTTCTTGAGACGCGACCCGAACAGGAATTGCGCGTGCGGGCTGAGCAGCGAGCGGCCGCGCACCTCCTGCGGGACCGGCGCCGCTCCCGACCCGATATAATTATAGTCGGTTCCGTCGAAGCTCCAGTCGCCGGCAGCGTCGCCGTCGATCGGCAGGAACGATCCGCGCCACTCGACGAACAACGGACTCCAGGGCTGCGCCCAGACCGCCAGATCGATGACCGGAAGCACGCCGTCAAAGGCCGTGCCGGGAGTCGCGAGCGCCGTGCCGATCGCCTCGGCGGAGATTCCGGACGCCGCCGCAAGGCACGCCTCGTTCGCCGGATCGAGCAGGAACAGCTCGTCTACCAAGGCCGCCGCGCCGTCCGGCAGGTTGGCGAGCGCCGGCAAGGTAGCAAAGGCGGCGCCGGCGGACGCGCGCGAAACCGGCTGGCCGCCGGCGGTGAAGCTGGAGCTGACCTGCGCCGAGAGTCGGACCATGGTCGGCTGGGTCGGGTCGGCGTCGTAAGCCGGTTTGACCCCGGAGATGACCACGACCGGATTTGCAGGCTGCCAGTAGCGCTGCGCGGGCACCGCCTTCAGCCGCTTCGAATCGTCCAGGCTCTTGCCCGCGGCGAACAGGGCGATTCCGGCGGCGAAAGCGTCGCTGCGGTTGGTGACGCCGGCCCAGACCGGTTGCGGCACCTTGGCGAGGCCGGCGCGGAGCTGCTGCAGCTTGGCGACGAGCTGCTGGGCGGGGCTCGCTTCGACCCCCGGATCGAGCGCGGTCGTGAACGCCTTGGGATCGGGCATGCCCGTCGGGGGTCCCATCGGGAAATTGTCGTCAACCGCCGCGTAACCGGATTTGAACCAGAGGGCGTTCAGGTTCCATTGGTCGGAGTGGACTTCTCTGAGAATGTCGTCGAGCGCGGCCTGGTCGTCGTTGAGCTGCTGCAGCCAGGCCGCCTCGGCCGCGGTCAGCGTCGCTTCCGGCTTGCCATCCGAATCGCGCTCCACGATCGTCCAGCGGGTGCCGCCCTCGCTCGAGGCGAACCAGTCGCGCCGAAGCGCCTGATCGAGCAAGGCGGGGCCGTTGACCTCGTTGAGCAGGGGCAGCTGATCATTGCTGAACGCGCGCAGCAGCGTGCTCATCCCGGCATCCTTCACCAGCACGTTGGTCAGCGAGGTGAAGGCGTCGACGACGCTGTTGCCGACCGCGAAGTTGAGAGTCCGCCGCGCAGGATCGGACCCCCATGAGTCGCGATAGGCCGGATCGGCCGGCGCGGCGGCATCGGGGCCAGCCTGCCAGGCCATCTCGAAGCAGGCGCCGATGCAGAAGCTGCGCCCGAACGTGCCGGCCGAATCGGCGGCGACCGACCAGTTCAGAGCCTTCAGCAGGTCCGCGGCGCCCTCGGCGGTGGTGCCGCCGGCGGCGATGTCGCCGTCCGGATCCGAATACCAGCCGAGC
>JBEVDE010000204.1:0-9260 GCA_040514175.1 Allosphingosinicella sp.
CGGAGCGCTGCCCGAATGGCTGACCTTCGACCGCGCCACCCGCACCTTCAGCGGCAATCCCCCGGCGGACTTCAACGGCACGATCGCGGTCGAGCTTCTCGCCGACGACCGCCAGGTGGTGACCAGGCGCCAGGTCCTGATCTCGATCGCGCCGGTCAACGACTCGCCCGATCTGGCGACGCCGCTCGCCGACCTCGACGGGGCCGAGGACCAGGCGTTCAGCTTCGCGCTTCAAACCTCAGCCTTCACCGATCGCGACGGCGACAGCCTGACCTTCGCCGTGACCCTCGCCGACGGCAGCCCGCTGCCCGGCTGGGTCGCCTTCGACGGCGCGATCCTTTCCGGCCAGCCGCCGGCCGACTTCCACGGCGCCTTGTCGCTGAAGATCGTCGCCAGCGACGGCGAGCTCAGCGCAAGCGACCTGTTCGACCTGCGCATCGCCCCGGTCAACGACCGTCCGACCGTCGAGACCCCGCTCGCCGACGTCACGACCGACGAGGATATGGCGATCGACATCGCGATCCCCGTCTCGAACTTCGCCGATGTCGACGGCGACCATCTGACCGTTACCGCCAGGCTCGCCGACGGCTCCGCGCTGCCGGACTGGATGAATTTCGCGAACGGCCGCCTCACCGGCACTCCGCCGGCGAACTTCTACGGCGTCTTCGACATCGAGGTGCTCGCCTCGGACGGCGCGCTCGCCGTCGCCGACGTCTTCCGGCTGACCATCGCTCCGGTCAACGACTCGCCCGCTTTGCTGATCCCGCTGGCCGACCGCGTCCATGCCGAGGATCAGGCGATCGACTTCGCCCTGCCGGCGGGAAGCTTCGGCGACCTCGACGGCGACGCCCTCACCCTGACCGCCACCCTTGAGGACGGCTCGGCGCTTCCGTCCTGGCTGAGCTTCGACTCCGCCGCCGGGCGCTTCACCGGCACGCCGCCGGCCAATTACAACGGCCTGCTGTCGATCGCGGTCAGCGCCAGCGACGGCGCGCTGAGCGTCGGCGACGTCTTCACCCTGCAGATCGCCGGAGTGAACGACGCTCCGATCGTCGCGGCTCCGCTGGCCGACCGGATCGTTCCGGAGGACAGCCTCATCGATCTCGCGATTCCCGAGGGCGCCTTCACCGACGTCGACGGCGACGCTCTGACGTTGAGCGCCCGGCTCGCCGACGGCAGCGCCCTGCCGAGCTGGCTGGCCTTCGACGGCGCCCGGTTCACGGGGACTCCGCCCGCGGACTTCAACGGGTTCCTCGACATCGAGGTCGTTGCAAGCGACGGCGCCTTGTCGGTCTCCGACCGGTTCCGGCTCACCGTCACCCCGGAGAACGATCCGCCGGTCCTGCTCGAGCCGATCGCCGACGCCGTCTCGGTCGAGGACCAGCCGGTCGACATCCTGCTTCCGGCCGGCCTGTTCGGCGACGTCGACGGCGACGCCCTCACCCTGACCGCCACCCTCGCCGGCGGCGAGCCGCTGCCGGAATGGCTGAGCTTCGACGGCGCCCGCTTCACCGGAACGCCTCCGGCGAACTTCAACGGCGCGATCGACATCGTCGTTACCGCCAGCGACGGCGTGCTCAGCGTCGGCGACACGTTCCGCCTGACGATCGACCCGGCCAACGACCGCCCGACCCTCGAGGCCGCGCTGGCCGACGTCGTCAGCCCCGAGGACGGGGCGGTCGACGTCGCCATCCCGCTCGGCGCCTTCGCCGACGTCGATGGCGACGCCTTGACCCTGACCGCCATCCTCCTCGGCGGGGCCCCGCTGCCCGCGTGGCTGAGCTTCGCCGGCAACCGCCTGACCGGCACTCCGCCCGCCGACTTCAACGGCAGTTTCGACATCGAGGTGACCGCCAGCGACGGCGCGCTCTCCGTGTCCGACGCATTCCGGCTGACGATCGCTCCGGTCAACGACCCGCCGGTCCTGCTGACCGCGATCGCCGACGCCGCCTCCGACGAGGACCAGCCGATCGACATCCTTCTGCCCGCCGGCACGTTCGGCGATGTGGACGGCGACGCCCTCGCCCTCACCGCGACCCTCGCTACCGGCAGTCCGCTGCCGTCCTGGCTGAGCTTCGACGGCGCCCGCTTTACCGGCACCCCGCCAGCCAATTTCAACGGCTCGCTCGACATCAAGGTCACTGCTTCGGACGGCGCCCTCGGCGTCAGCGACACGTTCCGGCTGACGATCAACCCGGTCAACGACGCGCCCACGATCGCGACGCTCCTCGCCGACGTCCATCGCCTCGAGGACGCACCGATCGACCTGGCCGTGCCCGAGGGCAGCTTCGCCGACCTCGACGGCGATTCGCTCACCCTGACCGCGAAGCTCGCCAACGGCGATCCGCTGCCGTCCTGGCTGAGCTTCGACGGCGCCCGGTTCACGGGCCTTCCGCCGGCCAATTTCAACGGCGCGATCGATCTTGTCGTGACCGCCGACGACGGACTTGCGAGCGTCAGCGACACCTTCACGCTGACGATCGACCCGGTCAACGACCGGCCGGTGCTGGTCGCCGCGCTCGCCGACGCGACCGTCCGCGAGGATTTCGCCATCGACCTCGTCATTCCTCAAGGAAGCTTCGCCGACATCGACGGCGACCAGCTGACCCTGACCGCGACCCTCGCGGGCGGCGGCGCCCTGCCGTCCTGGCTCACCTTCGCCGACGGCCGCCTGACCGGCACTCCGCCGCTCAACTTCAACGGCGCGCTCAATATCGAGATACTGGCGAGCGACGGCGCCCTCGCGGTGTCGGACGTCTTCCGCCTCACCGTCACTCCTGAGAACGATCCGCCGGTCGTGTTCGCGCCGCTTGCGGACGCGGTCTATGCCGAGGATCATTCTTTCGACATCGCCATCCCGGCCGACACTTTCCGCGACGCCGACGGGGATGCGCTGGCGCTGACCGCCACGCTTGCGAACGGCGACGGCCTGCCGGCCTGGATGAGCTTCTCGGGCAGCCGGATCGCCGGCACCCCGCCGGCCAATTTCAACGGCAGCATCGACATCAAGATCACCGCCAGCGACGGCGCCACGACGGCTTCGGACATTTTCCGCCTGACCTTCCTGGCGGTGAACGACGCACCGGCGCTGGAGCATCTCCTCCCCGATGTCGTTCGGGCCGAGGACATGGCGATCGACTTCACGATCCCGGCCGGCGCCTTCAGCGATGTCGACGGCGACGCCCTCGCTCTGTCCGCCACCCTCGCCAGCGGAGCCGCCCTGCCGACCTGGCTCAGCTTCCAGAACGGCCGCTTCACCGGCACCCCGCCGGCCAATTTCAACGGCGCCCTCGAGGTCGAGGTCACCGCCAGCGACGGCCTGCTGACCGCGACCGACAAGTTCACGCTGGCCCTGACCCCGGTCAACGACGCCCCGGTCGCCGGCGCCGAAGTGCCGGACAGCGTCCAGCCGGGCGGCTATCCGTTCGCGATCGCCATCCCCGCTTCGGCGTTCACCGACGTCGATGGCGACGCCCTGACCGTGACGGCGAGGCTGGCCGGCGGCGCGCCGCTGCCGAGCTGGCTCAGCTTCGACGGAACCCGCTTCACCGGCACTCCGCCGCGCAGCCTGAACGCCGCCTATGCGGTCGAGTTGATCGCCAGCGACGGCCAGGCGACCGCGTCGCAGGTCTTCGCCCTGACGATCACCCCGTCCAATTCGACCCCCGCGGTCGGCACCCCGATCGGCCCGGTCATCATCGCCGAGGATTCCGCCCTCGACTTCGCGGTTCCGGCCTCGGCCTTCACGGATCCGGACGGCGACACGCTGCTGCTCTCGGCGACCCAGGCCAACGGCGCCGCGCTTCCGGCCTGGCTCGCGTTCAGCGGCGGACGCTTCACCGGCACCCCGCCGGCCAATTACAACGGCAGCCTTGCGCTCAAGGTCACCGCCAGCGACGGCGAATATCAGGTCTCCCAGAGCTTCAACCTGGTGATCGCTGCGGTGAACGACGCTCCGACCCCCGTCGCCGACGGCCTTTTCCTGGTGCGGGGCGGCGATACGCTCACCATCCTTCCGGCCTCGCTGCTCGAGAATGACAGCGATCCCGAAGGCTCGCCGCTCTCGGTCGTCTCCGTGGCCAACGGCGCTCACGGCGTCGCCCGGATGAGCGCCACCGGCGAGATCGTCTATATCCCGGATCTCGGCTTCACCGGCGAAGACAGCTTCCAGTACAGCATCAGCGACGGCAGCCTCGTGGCCAGCTCGACGGTCAGGGTGCAAGTCAGCGACCCGTTCGCCGGCTGGCAGCAGGGATCCAACGGAGCCGACAATCTGAAGGGCAATATGACCAGCGCGAACGATATCTTCGCGGGTGGCGGGGACGATCACGTGAAGGGCGGCAAGCTCGCCGACAAGCTCGCGGGCGGAGACGGCGACGATCATTTGCAGGGCATGCAGGGCGACGATCTGCTCTACGGCATGGCGGGCAACGACAAGCTCAACGGCGGCGACGGCTTCGACACCGCCGTCTTCGCCGGCGACCGCTCCACCTACGTGCTCACCACCCTGAACGGAGAGCTTCGGATCACCGACACGGACGCCGTGGCCAATGGCAATGAAGGCACCGACACCCTGGTCGGGATCGAGCGGCTTTCCTTCCGCGGCGGCGAGACCCTGTCGATCGCTTCGCCGATCGTCATCGACCTCGACGGCGACGGCAACGAGCTCGTCAATGCCGGCGACAGCAATGCCGCCTTCGACATGGACGGCGACGGCAAGCCGGACGACACCAGCTGGTTCGGGAGCGGCGACGCCATCCTGTTCCTCGACCGCGACGGCAACGGCACGGTGACGAACGCCAAGGAGTTCAGTTTCGTCCAGGACGCCGAGAATGCGCGCTCGGACCTCGAAGGGCTCCGTGCCTTCGATAGCAACAAGGACGGTAAGCTCTCGTCCGCCGACGAGAAGTTCGCCCAGTTCAGGCTCTGGCAGGACCGCAACGGCGACGGCGTCGCCGCGGCGACCGAGATCACCACGCTCGCCGCCTCGAACCTCGCCAGCATCTCGCTCACCGGAACGCCGACCAACCTGACCGCGGCCGCCGGAAGCGCCGTGGCGATCAACACCGGGCAGTTCACCCGCTCGGACGGAAGCCAGGGCATGTTCTCCGACGCGGCCCTGACCTATTACTCAGGCCTCACCGGGGCGAAGGCGGCCCAGATCGACGTCGCCCGCCAGTCGTTCGACAAGAAGGCCAAGAAATATCAGGTCATGGCGCAGGGCGGACAGCTCTTCGTCGCCCTCACCAAAGCGAAAGGCGAGCTCGATCCGGGCTCCGGCCGGATCGGCCCGTCCACCCTGCTCGAGTTCAAGGGCAAGACCATCGGCATGCTCGCGCCGATCATCCTCGATCTCGACGGCGACGGCATCGAGATGGTCGCCCGGGACAAGTCCAAGGCCCGCTTCGACATGGACGGCGACGGCAGCCAGGACGATACCGGCTGGATCGGCAAGGGCGACGGCTTCCTGGTCATCGACCGCGACAATGACGGCCTCATCACCGGCGCCGCCGAGCTCAGCTTCCTCACCGAGAAGCCGGGCGCGAGAAGCGACCTCGAGGCGCTTGCGGCGCTCGATTCCAACCGCGACCGCAAGCTCGACGCGACCGACCTGCGCTTCGGCGAGCTCAAGGTATGGGTGGACGCCAATCGCAACGGCTTCACCGACGCCGGCGAGCTCAGGACGCTCCAGTCGCTGAACATCGCCTCGATCGATCTTGCCGGCTCGGCGACCCAGCAGTCGGTCAAGCCGGGCCAGAACATCCTTCTGGCGACGGGCAGCTTCACCCTGGCCGACGGGACGGTGCGCTCCCTGGGCGACGCGGCCCTGGCCTTCAGGCCCAGCGGCGGCGGCGGCGGTGTCGCCGCGGCGGCGAGCGTCGCGGCGAGGGCGTTCGATCTCGGCCTTCCGGAAGGCTTCCGGGCCGGCCTGCCCAGGCAGCTTCGGACCGCCGAGCTGCAGGACGTCATGGACGCGCAGCAGGCGCTGGATTCAAGCGTGCCGCCGGGCTTCGGCGGGCTGCCGGCGCAGGAGAGCCTGGCTACGCAGCTCGGCCTGACGTCTTCGCTCCGGGCCGGCCTCGGCGACGATCGCCTGTCGGTCGGCTCCGCGGGCCTGTCGCTCGGCCTGCCGCCCGGCGTGGACCCGTTCGACTATTTCGCCGACCTGCCGGGGCAGACGGCCCCTGCGGCCCAATCGGCGAGCGGCACCGGACTCCAGCGGCAGGACATTCCGGCGATGCAGCTGGCGGACGCCGACTCCGCACCGTCCGCAAGCCTCGCGCCGAGCGACGACCTCAAGGTCGCCAGGATGGTCCAGACGATGGCGGCTTTCGGCCGCTCGCAGGGCGAAGGCGACTGGACCAGCCGCCAGCGCGAAGCCCCGAGGTTCGACTATTTCGCCTGACGGGCGAGGGGTGGCGTCGGGGAGTCCTCTTGAAGACGCGGGGCTGCCGCTGACCCGTCATGAATGGCGCAGCGCACTTGATTCCGGTGCGTTTCCGCACATCGCGGGCGCCCGTCCTGAGGGCATAGAGGTTGGCGCACACGTTCTCTCGCCAAGGTATTTGTTCCGAACGCGTGATGGGATGTGGCAATGACGGTCTGATAGCTGTGCCGCGCCCTTGGGCATGGCTGTCCCGATGCAAGAATCGAGGCTGAAAATGAACCGTTTGGTCAGCAGCAAGCATCTGGAGTCCGTCAGCGATCTGACGCTGAGCGCGCCGATCAAGCAGGGATTTATCGACGCGTTCGAGGCGGTGACTTACGAGACACGGCTGCGCAAAGTGCTCGAAGCCTTGTTCAAGGTTCGCGCGACGGCGCGCGAGCACTCGAAGATCAAGCCGTTCGTCGATACGGCCGAGCGTATCCAGTCGCTGCTCGATTTTCGCCTGGCCGTCGTCGATTCCGTACCCCGCCGGCTGTTGCTTACCGCCACCTTCGACCGCCCGTTCGAGCCCTATATGCGGTTGATTTGGGATCCATTGGGTCCGCTGCTCGACCTTATTTTCTGCAATTGCGAAGGCTATGTCACCGCTACCGACCACAGCTTCGAAGAATATCTGGCTTGGGTGAGAAGCGCTCAGATCGACACCGATTTTTTCTATTCGGCGAGCGGGCATAGCGTTAACGACATGAAGTATCTCCTCGAGCTTGAGCGGCTCGACCGGTCCTCGCCGGAACGGAGCAGCACTCTCATCGTGGTGTCCGACCCGGAGGTTAAGGCCAGGGCCGTGCGAAAGAAGCATAAGGACGCGAGCAATCTCCTTGGCCTCGAAGCGCTGGTCGCGCTCTATCGACTGACCGATTTCTACCCGCCCGACCAGCCCAAGGGCGACGGACGTTTCCTGCGGCTGTCGACGCAGCAACTACTCAAGGGATGGGGGAAGTCACTGGATCCGAAATGGGAAGAGAAACTGATCCCCGAGCAGCTCCGCTGGTTCCGCGAGGGCCTGGATAAGCGCGCCGCCCTGACGTCCGCGCCCGCGCAGCGCGCGGATGGAGAGGGAGAGCTCAGCGATCGCGAAAAGAAGCTCGAGGACCAGAAAAGGGCCAGCCTCAATCGCCTTAAGTACAACCCTCGCGATATCCAGGGCGGCATCTTGAGCGACTATGGCGACTACAAGGAAGACGCAAGGGAATGGCCGGCCGGCCAGGTCGCGACCCGCGTCCGACACGGGGCCCTCCTCTTGATGAGGATCGTCGACGCCGCAAAGGCCCGCAAGTTCATCGCCAAGCTCAAAATTCCGTCTGAAGCTTGGCGCGGTCGGGGAGGACGGCGAAGCACCCGCAGGCAGTTTACGAATCTCGCTTTCACGCGTCGCGGTCTCGCCAATATCGGGGTTGATCAAGCCGAGCTGGCACGTTTTCCGCAGGAATTTCACGAGGGCATGGAGGATCGAGCGGGGCTGCTCGGCGACCTCCGGCAGACCCATCCGCGCAACTGGTCACTTCCGGAGCGCAACTGGCCGGGCGCTCGCGCTGGCCGGCAGAATCCGCCGCCGGTCGAGATGTCCGAGGTCGACATCGTCATCCAGCTCCGCACCTTTGACGAATATGACGGCGACGACATCATCGGGGACCTGAATCATCCGCTTCACAAGGAAGTCTGGCGCCTGGGGGAAAAGCCCGAGCTGTCGGGAGTGCAATTGCTCACGGTCCAGGCCATGCGCCGTGCCCGGCCCCAATCATCCGACGTGCTGTGCGAAGACGGCATCAATCATGACCATTTCGGCTTCCGCGACGGATTCAGCCAACCCAGGGCAGTGGACCGGACACCCATCAGGATCGACGACGAAGTCGCTCGCGGAGAGTTGCTTTGGGGCTATCCCAACGACCGGGCGGATCCTCCGCCCCCGCCCAGCGACATCCTCGACAACGGCACCTTCCTCGCGGTGCGAAAGCTGCGCCAGCATGTCGGCGCACTTCAGAAGTTTGTCGAGGCGGAAGCACAACGGGAGAACATCTGCCCGGAAACGCTCTATGGCAAGATGATGGGACGGACGCGGGACGGCGATCCCATGCTTCCTGACGAAACCAGCGCGTCGAACAAGTTCGGCTATGGCCGCGATCGCTTTGGCGTCAACTGCCCGTTTCAAGCTCATATCCGCCGCGCCAACCCCAGAGCGCCGCGCGAAGGTATGACGAAGAGGCCCACGCCGCGCATCCTGCGCCGGGGACTCTCATATGGACAGCCGGTCGAGGCGGGCAAACCCGACACGCTTGATCGCGGCGTCGTCTTTCTGGCCTATAATGCCAGCCTGGCGGAACAGTATGAAGTGATTCAGCGGTGGGTGAACGGCGGCAATCCCACCGGCGTCGGTTCGTGGCTCAGTGATCCACTGATGGGAGTCTTCGAAGACGAGACCGGGTGCCAGGTTCGCGATCATCAATATGGTCAAAGCGGCACGGTCGTCCTGGACGCAGGCAGGACCGACTGCAAAGGGGATCACGGACGTACCTTCCGGTTTCGATACTGGAGCCAGGAGGACAAGCCGGAGGGCTATGTCGACGATCCCGAAGACAAGGACCTGGACAAGAAGTTCAGGACCGTACGCGTCAAAATCCCGCAGGCCTTCGTCGAACTGCAATGGGGCACCTACCTGTTCGTCCCTTCGATGGCTGCGATCAAGACGATTGCCCGCTGGCCCCGCAACCCTGCCCGCGCCGGCCTGGCCTCGGACGCCGCAGAGGGCGCGGCCGGTGAGGGTATCGTCGTCCGACTGCTCAAGCAGGCGGCCGAAGGTCCGGATGGGCGGCGG
>JBEVDE010000319.1:0-9546 GCA_040514175.1 Allosphingosinicella sp.
TGGACCCGGTTGGTGTCGTAGAGGAAGCCGACCCGGATGTTGCCGCCCGGCTCGCCGCCCTCGGCGCCGTTGACCGGCTCCTGGTCGACCCACTGATAAGCGGCGCCCGGCACCGCGGCGTTGAGCGCGTCGACCAGCATCTGCCAGCTGAGCGAGGCGTCGGTCGTGCCGCCGGCGGCGCCGTTATTGTCCTGCATCTCCTCGATGATGACGATGTCGGGCGAGTTCATGTTGTTGGCGATGATTCCGGCCAGCGCGGCGAAGCGCGCCGCTCCGTCGCCGGGATCGAGATTCTCGACGTTGAAGGTCGCGACGGTGAGGGCGCGATCGTCATTGCCGAGCGTCGTCGTCTCCTGCGCCGGGAAAGTGTCCTGATAGGCTCCCGAATCGATGTTCGTGACGAAGAGCTTCCGGTCGGTGAAGTCGAACTCGACGATTCCGGTGACGTCGCCCAGGCCGTCGCCCATCGACATCTTGTCGAGCTGGCCGGCCGGATACGGATTCGCGAAACCTGAGAAATCGAGCTCGATGATGTCCGGATTGGTGTCGCCGTCATGGACGTGGCGGCCGCCCTGGATCGTGCCGTCGTCCGTGTCGGCGGTGTCCGGAGGCGAGAGCGGCGGATCGCCGGCGACCGTGTAGCCGCCGCGCGAGTTGATCTGATCGGCGTCGGCGTGGACTCGCGAATAGGCCTGGAAGATCGGATCCCCGCCGGACGTCGAGACGAAGCCGTCGGCGACGACCATGTCGGGAATCGTGACCAGCATCCCCTCGACCGTCTCGAAGAAGGACAGAGCGTAACGGTCGGCGTCGAACGTATTGCCGACCGAGTCCGTATAGTCGGGCGTGACCCCGGTCAGGATCGAGTTCGGAATCGGCCGTCCGGCGTCGAGCACGAGAACCGGAAGCGCGTTGCCGGAGCTGTTGATCGAGAAGCCGGTCATGTTGACCAGGACGGTGCGCGGCATGCTCTGGAACGCCTGATATTCCATGACCTGGGCGCTGAAGGTGACGATGTCGCCGACCTGGATGCCGGGAGCGGCGGTGACGACGTCGCTGCCCACGCCGGCATCGTTGCGCGTCTGGACGAATATGCCTTCCGAGGTCAGCAGGCTCGAATCCCACTGAGCGCTTTCCTCGGTGATGTAGAAACCCTGGCGGGAGCCGTCGGCGTCAACCGCGGTGACCACCGCCTGGATGGTGACGACCGTCGTCGAGGCGATGTTGAAGCCGTTCTTGCCCTCGGCGGCGAGGATCGGGCTGTAATAAGACGAGCCCTGGATCTGGTGGATGTAGAGCGGATCGTCGTTGGCGATGGTGCCGGTGCCGCTGGTGTCGGCGATGACGGCGAATCCGGTCGGGTTGGAGAGCTGGACGGAGAAGGTCTCGCTGAATTCGCCCTCGGTATCGCCGTTGACCGTGACATCGATCGTCTTGCTGTTCTCGCCGGCCGCGAAGCTCAGCGTCCCGGAGGTGGCGACAAAGTCGCTGCCGGCGCTCGCGGAGCCGGGCGCGGTGGCATAATCGATGGTGAAAGCGCCGGCGCCGCCGGTACGGGTGACGGTGAAGCTGAAGACGGTCGTTCCGGAATTGCCCTCGGCCTGGGTGACATCGGCGATGGTGACGAGCGGCGGCGGCCCGTCGTCGTTGACGATCGTTCCCGTCGCCGAAGCGTCGACGAACGTGGCGCCGGTCGCGTTGGACAGCGTGACCGTAAAGCCTTCGTCGGCCTCGGGATCGGAATCGGTCAGCAGGTCCAGGCTGATCGTCTTGCTGGCCTCGCCTGCGGCGAAGCTCACCTGGCCGGTCAGCGGCTGGGCGGCGGCGAAGTCGCCGGCGCTGGCGCCGAAGCTTCCGCTGCCGGGCGTCACCGTCCAGTCGGCGGTCGAGGCGCCCGACGTGTCGCCGGTGCGGGTGACGGTGAAGACGATGGCGTTCGTTCCGCCGGTGCCTTCATAGGCGGCGGTGTCGGCGATCGACAGGCCGGCGCCGGCGGACTGGCTTGAAACGACGATATCGTCGATCCCGACCCACTCGTCGCTGCCGCCCGCATTGGCGGTGAGGATTCGGATTTCGAGATTGGCCGCATTGTCGGCGCCGGCGGGCAGGACGACGTCGAGCGCGGTCACCTGGGTTGCGCTTCCGGCGGTGGTCACGTCGGTGAGATAAGCGCCCGGGACGTTGGTCCAGGCGGCGGTCGGGCTGGTCCGGTACTGGACGTTGATCTGCTGCGTGGCGTTGTCGGCGCTGCCGTCGAGATCGCGCAGGTTCGCCTGCAGACGGACGGCGTTGCGGCCGGTCGAATCCATGTAGAGGACGATGCTCGGAGCGTCGGCCGTGCCCGAACCCTGGATTCCGATCGTCGGGTTGGCGATCTGGAACTCGGCGACTCCGCCGGAGGTGCTGCCGGTCGTGTTCTGGTTGGCGATGACGTCGATCGCGCCGAGCGCGGGTCCTGTGACCGTCGTGGCGTTGACGTCGGCCGGCGATGCCGGGTCGATGTCGCCGAGATAGCCGACGATGAACGGCACCCCGCTCCAATCGTCATTGGTGGTGATCAGCCCGGTGTTGCTCCAATCCTGGGCGAAGCTGCCGGAAGCCAAAGAGTAATAAGCGGAGCCGTCATTGTCCGCGATCGTGGCGCTGCCGCTCGAGTCGCCGAGCGTTGCGCCGCTGGGATTCGCGAGGGTCAGGGTGAAGGCCTCGGAGTTTTCCGGGCGGGTATCGCCGATGACGGGGATCGCGACGGTCTTCGAGGTCTCGCCCGCGGCGAAGCTGATCTGGCCGCTGCTCGCGACATAATCGGAACCGGCGATCGCGGTGCCGTCCGCGGTGATATAATCGATGGTCACCGGGCCGGTCGGAGCGAAGGACAGGCTGACCGTGAAGCTGACGTAGCTGACGCCGCTGTCGCCCTCCGTGATCGCCGCGTCGCCGACCGAGGCGACCGGGATCGGCGGCTGGTCGTTGTTGACGATCGTGCCGGTGCCCTGGCCGTCGCCGACCGTGGCGTTGACGACATTGGTGACGTTGACGAGGAACATCTCGTCCGGCTCGACGGCGGCGTCGCCGTTCACGGTCACGTCGAACGTGTAGCTGGTCAGGCCCTCGGCGATGGTCTGGCTGGTCAGGGCGTTGGCGACATAGTCGCCGTCCGCGATGGTCGCGCTGTCGTCGGCGGTGGCGATGTCGAAGGTCACGCCTCCGGTCGGCGCGGCTCGGTCGAGGCTGACGGTGAAGGTGTAGGTGACGGTGCCGCTGTCGCCTTCCGTCATCGAGACATTGTCGATCGACAGGACCGGCGTGTCGTCGTTGGTGATGTTGCCGGTCGCGCTCGCATTGGCGCCGATCGTCGCGGTGACGGCGCCGTCGCTGTTGCTGACGGTGGTGAGCGTCAGCTGGAACGACTCGTTGGCCTCGATCACGGCATCGCCGTTGACGCTGACGGTCACGGTCGCGCTCGACTGCCCCGCGGCGATCGAGCCGCTGAACGTGGTTGGCAGGACGCCGCCGGTGAAATCGGCCGCGTCGGTCGTGCCGGCGCCAACGGTTCCCGAAAAATCGAGCGTTCCCGTGGTTCCGCCGGTGCGGGTGACGGTGAAGGTGTAGAGCGTGGCCCCCGAATTGCCCTCATCATGGGTGACCGAGACGGGGTTGAACGTCACGGTCTGGGTCTCGCCGCCGGGGGCCGCGATAGGAGTCAGCGTGAAATCGTCGATGGCCAGTCCGTCGTCGGCGCCAGAGGCGTCGACGTCGATCCAGCGGATCCAGAAGGTGGCGCCCGACGCGATGGTGAGACCGCCGAGCTCATAGGAGAGCACGGTCCGGTTGGCGGCGGCATTCCCGTCGAGGGCGCCCGCGCTGCCCGCCGTGATCGGCGCGTTGAAATCGAGCTGATCGACATCGACCCAGGTGCCAGTCGTGAGGCTGGTCGCGTTGAAGCTGATCTGGAAGTTGAGCTTGTCGGCGACCGTGCTGTGGACTCCGCCGAAGCGCCACTGCTCGCCCGTATAACCGATGAGCAGCGAGGTGAGGGTCTGGCCGGTGTCGTTGGTGAACTGAGCGCCGATCGTCGGAAACAGGGTCCCGCTGCGCAGCTCCCCGAGGGCCCGCTCCGAGCTCGGAATGCCGCCCGGCGCCGAGCCGTAGCTGAAAATGTCGCCAGTGGTCGAACCGCCGGTATCGACGGCATATTGGTCGTTGTCGCGGGCACCGAGCCCCTGCTCGTCGATGAACCAGCCGGGCAGCGGCTGAGGGTCGTTGTTCAGATTGTTGGTCGTGCTTCCCGCCGTGTTCGAGAGCCCGTTGAAGTTCTGGGTATAGGGGGTGCCTGCGGCGGTGAGCGAAATGGCGGCCATCGACGAACGATCCTTTCACGAATACGGCGAAGGCGCGCCAGCGCGCCGTCGGTGGGGGGGAAGGCCTCGCCCGTGGTCGGACCGCCGCGTTAAGGGCCGCCGGACCAGTCAAAGTATTGAACGAACTTGCGAATCCCCCCGCAGCTCTCACGACAATGTCAGCCTATTGTTTCCAGCGCAAGACATGTCGAGCCGAATATTGCCGAAAGGCCTTCGCCCGTGGGAGTGGGCCCGGCCGAGGCTCGGCGCCCCTTTGGGACGAGTCGAAGTCCCTCCCGCCGCGCGGGGGAAGACATCTTCTTGTTTCACGATGTCAAAGAGCCCTGCCGAGTCCGCGACTCGATACAGAGAACAATATCGGAACATAACGCGCGATTTCTCCTACAGCCTGATCCGTTCGGACATTTGTTCGTCGCGCCCGAGGCCGCCTTCGTCGCACCGCCCCCCCTTCGCCGCCGCGTTTCGGCAAATCGTCGCACCCGCCGCGCCAGGGCCCCGTCCTTCGCTATTCGCAACGGCACCGCCGCGGGAATCCGGCACGCCCCTCGCCTCCCGCGGCGGCCCATCTTTCAAGTCCGGATGTTTCGATGAAGCGCCTCGTCCCCGTTCTCGCCGCCCTTCTCGCCGCCTCGCTCGCCGCGGCCGCGCCGCGCGCCGACGTCGGCGAGGTCGTCGCCGCCGAGCGCGCCTTCGCAAGCGCCGCCCGCACCGAGGGCGTCAACGCCGCCTTCCTCCGTTATTCCGCGCCCGACGGCCTCGTCTTCCAGCCCGGGCCGACCAACGCCAAGGCGGCGCTCGCCGCCAATCCCATCCCGCCCGGAAAGCTCGACTGGTGGCCCGCTTACGCCGGCATCGCCGCCTCGGGCGACCTCGGCTTCACCACCGGGCCCTACGTCATCGGCGGCGGCGAGCGACAGGGTTACGGCTGGTATTTCACCATCTGGCGGCGGCAGCCGGACGGAAGCTGGCGCTGGTTTCTCGATCACGGCCCGCGCACCCGCGAGGCCGCTCCGGCCGGCACCGGGGCCGAGGTCGCCGCCCTCCCCGCCGGCCGGCGCTCGCCCCCTGGACGAGCGATCGGGGAGGTGAAATCGGCCGAGGCCCGGCTCGCCGCCGCCCTCGCCTCGGACGCCCGCGCCGCACTGCCCCTGTTCCTCGCCGCCGACGGCCGGCTGATGCGGGTCGGGCCGCAGCCGGCGGTCGGCGCCGCCGCCTGGGCGCCGCTTCTCGCCGCCGGCCCCGAGCGGATCGAAACCACTCCGCTCGGCGGCGCCGCCTCGGCCGCCGGCGACCTCGCTTTCACCTACGGCAGCGCGCGATGGCGCAAGGGCGAGGCCGAGGTCTCGGGCCATTACGTCCGCATCTGGCAGCGCCGCCGCGAAGGCTGGAAGCTGATCGTCGACAACCTCATCGCCGTCCCGCCGCCGCCGCCGGGCGCCGGATGAGTTTCTGCAAAACCGGCGGATGATGCGACGAAAAGGGCGGCGCTCGGGCCTCGGGCGCTGTAGGATCGATCCATGGACAGGCCGAAGCCCCGCCCAAACGTCGCGCTTCAGGCGGCGCAGCTGACGCTCGGCGTCTGGGCCTTCACCTTCATTCTCTTCCTCATGCCCGTCCTCGTCTCGAAGGGCGTTCTGCCGACCTTCTCGATCGGCATGACCGCGCTCGTCGTCGCCATCGGCATGGCCCTCAACGTGCCGCTCTACTGGGTCTGCGCCCGCCTCCAGGACGCCCCGACCGCGCTCAAGGTCGGCGGCGTGTTCGGCGCCGTCTGCGTCACCGCCTTCGCCTTCTCGCTGAACGACGCTTTGTTCGGCGGGAACATCATCGAGATGTTCATGGGCGAGCACGGCATACGGCCCGACGTGGTCAACCGCACGGTCTCCAATTTCATCAGCTTCTCCTGGCTCTACGGCTGGCTCGGGACGATCTACGTCATCCTCCAGACCAACGCCGCGATGCGCGAGCGCGACCTCCAGCTCGCCGAGGCCCGAACCCTCGCCCAGACCGCCCAGCTCACCGCGCTGCGCCTCCAGCTCAATCCGCATTTCCTGTTCAACACCCTGAACGCCATCTCCTCGCTGATCGTCACCGGCCGCAACCGCGATGGCGAGGCGATGCTCGCCAAGCTCTGCGCCTTCCTTCGCACCGCCCTGGTCGGCGACGGCCGAAGCGAGGTGACCCTGGGCGAGGAGCTCGAAACCCTTCAGACCTATCTCGAGATCGAGGCGATCCGCTTCGGCGACCGGCTCACCGTCGAATTCGCCGCCCCCGAGGCGCTGCTCGAGCTTCCGGTGCCCAATTTCATCCTCCAGCCTTTGGTCGAAAATGCGGTGAAGCACGGCGTCGCCCCGACCAGCCGGCCGGTCATCGTCCGGGTCGGCGCCCGGCGCGACGGCGGCGATCTCATCCTCTCGGTCAGCGACAACGGCGGCGCCGTCGCCGGATCGCGCCCCTCCGGCACCGGGGTCGGGCTCGACAACACCCGCCGCCGGCTCGAGGTCATCTACGGCCCGAGCGCCCGGATCGAGACCCTGGCCCATGACGACGGCTTCACCGTGCTCCTTCGCCTCCCCGCGCGGCCGGCGCCCGCCCTGGAGCTCGTCGCATGACCCTTCGCACCCTCCTCGTCGACGACGAGCCGCTGGCGCTCGAGCGGCTCCAGGTCTTCTTCCGCGACATCGCCGGCGCCGAGGTCGTCGGCACCGCCCGCGACGGCCGGGAGGCGGCCGAGGCGATCGAGCGCCTCAAGCCCGATCTCGCCCTGCTCGACATCCAGATGCCCGAACAGAACGGCCTCCGGGTCGCCGCCACTCTGCCGCCCGAGGACCGGCCCGAGATCATCTTCGTCACCGCCTTCGAGCAATATGCCCCCGACGCCTTCGAGGTCGAGGCGGCCGACTATCTGCTCAAGCCGGTCCGCTTCGACCGGCTCTGGCAGGCGGTCGAGCGCGCCAAGCGCCGCAAGCACCAGCGCACCCTCGCCGGCCGCGCCGAAACCGCCGCTCCGCCGGAGAGCGCCCGCGAGGACGGCCTGTGGGTGCCGACCCGCGCCGGCGCGGTCTTCGTGCCGGTCGAGGCGATCGACTGGATCGAGGCGCAGCGCGACTATGTCATGCTCCACACCGCCACCCGGAGCCACATCCTGAGGATCTCGATGCGGGCGCTCGAGGAGAAGCTCGACCCGGCCCAGCTGATGCGGGTCCACCGCTCCGCCTTCGCCCGCCCCGCCAACGTCGTCGAGGTCCAGCGCCTCGGCCGCACGATCAACGCCCTCGTCCTTCGCGACGGCGCGATCGTCCAGGTCGGGCCGAATTATTCCAAGGCGGTGGCGGAGCGGCTGAAGCTGGCGGAGTAACGATCAAAATCCTCCCCGGCCTTTGCCGGGGAGGGGGACCGGGCGAAGCCTGGTGGAGGGGTTCTTCGCCGAGTCGGCAGTACCCCTCCACCGCGCTGCGCGCGGTCCCCCTCCCCCGGAAAACCGGGGGAGGACTGATCCGTCCCCAGCTTTCTTTGCATTTCCGCGACCGCCCGGGGAACGAGCGGCCCCGAACCGGGTTAGCGCTTTGGGGCCGGCGTCCGCCCGCCCGCATCAGGGGAGGCGCGCGTGCCCGGGACCAAGATCTTGCTGGTCGAGGACGAGCCGCTCGTCCTTCGCAACACCGCCGATCTCCTCATCGAGGACGGCTGCGACGTCACCGAATGCACCGGCTGCGAGGAGGCTCTCGCCCATCTCGAGGCCGAGCCGGACACGGCGGTGCTCGTCACCGACCTCAACGTCACCTGCCCCGGCGACGGCATGACCCTCGCCAGGATCGCCGCCGAGCGCTGGCCGCATCTGCGCATCGTCATGGTCTCGGGCGCTCTGCGCCCGCCCCAGGGCAGCTATCCCGAACGCGCCATCTTCTTCACCAAGCCCTACGCCCCCGGCGCCCTCCTCCACGTCGTCAAATCCCCCGATTTCGCCTGAGATTCGCGTTCGCTCTCTGAAATCGACCGGCGCACGCGCCTCCGGCGACGGTCGCCTTGTGCATTGCAGCAGGTGCCTGTCACCTTGTGCAGTGCAGCAGGTGCCTGTCACCTTGTGCGGTGCAGTGCGGCCGCTCCGCTTCATCCCGACCCGCCTTCCCAAGCGCCGCTAGTGACTGTCCCCGCTTCCGCGCCTAAGCCCCCTGCCATGGACGACGATCTGCCGGACGCCATCCCGGCCGCCACCCTCATTCTGATGCGGCCCGCTCCGGTCGGCGGGCCGCCCGAGATCCTGATGCTGGAGCGGGCCGAGACCATGGCCTTCGCCGCCGGAGCCCTGGTCTTCCCCGGCGGCCGGATCGATCCGGAGGACGAGGCGATGGCGGCGCGCTTTCCGGGCCTGCCGGACGCCGCCGCCCGGATCGCCGCGATTCGCGAGACGATCGAGGAAACCGGCATCGCCCCGGCGCTTCGGCCCGAGCCCGACGCCGCTTCGCTTCGCGAAGCCATGGCGGCGGGCCGCCCGTTCGCGCCCCTGCTCGAGGCGATGGGCCTGTCGCTCGACCTCGAAGCGCTCACCCTGTTCGCGCGCTGGTGCCCCAATTTCCGCGAGGCCCGGCGCTTCGATACGCTCTTCTATCTGGCCGAGGCCCCGGCGGACGGGCACGGCCTGCACAGCGCGGACGAGACGGAGAGCGTCCACACTTTCTGGGCGAGCGCCGGGCAGGTCCTGGCCGAGATCGAGGCGGGGCGCGCCAAGGCGATCTTCCCCACCCGGCGCAATCTCGAGCGGCTGGCGCGCTTCGCCTCGCTGGCGGAAGCCAGGGCCGACGCCGCCCGGCACCCGGTGGCGAAGATCACGCCCTGGGTCGAGGAGCGCGACGGCCGCCGCTTCGTCTGCATCCCCGAGGGCATCGGCTATCCGGTGACGGCGGAGCCCTACGAAAGCGCCCGGCGGCGCTGAGCCCGCTCCGGGCGGCGGGCGATGCGCGCCACGGCGAGACGGTCCCGCCGCAGGCGGAAGGCGGCCAGCCAGTACATATAGGTGAGCATGAGGGCGATGAGGATCGGGAAAGCGTACATCATGGCGCGACAAAGCTCCGCGAGTCATGAGGTTCCGGCGCCTGTAAAATTCCGTCGCCCCAGCGCAGGCTGGGGTCCCGGCGGGTGAAGAACGCCGAGCCCTTCACCCCCTGCGGCCCCAGCCTGCGCTGGGGCG
>JBEVDE010000344.1:0-3589 GCA_040514175.1 Allosphingosinicella sp.
CGTCCTGCTGGTGGTGATCGTCACTTTGCTATGGTCGTTTCGAACCTCGGTCGCCGTAGCGAGGGCGGCCATGTTCGCGCGATTCGCCGGCCTCTTCTTCATCCTGCTGACGATCCTGCTCGCCATGGTGAACTACAATGTCGGCCTTGGGCTGAGGCAGAAGATGATGATGATGCCGGCGCTGCTCGTCTTCTTCGCGGCCCTGATGGCGGTTCGAACGATGCGCCAGCAGATGGTTTACGGCCCGGATCCGGCATCCTATGCGGGCGCCCCGGCGGCGGCGCAGTCTTACCGGCGCGCCTGAGGGTCGGGCGCGCCTCGCAGGCTCGAAAGGTCTTGGATGAACATGCTGAACGTGAAGCCGGTGGCTGAAGCGCCCGCGGAGGATCTGCGGCAGGGGCCGGACGAGCATTGGCCTTTCTATGCCGAGGACGAGATCCAGGCCGTCACCGACGTGCTGAGGTCCGGCCGGGTCAACCAGTGGACCGGCGGCGAGGTGTTCGAGTTCCAGGACGCGCTCGCCCGCGCGTTCGGCGGCAAGCATTGCCTCGCGCTCGCCAACGGCTCGCTGGCGCTCGAGCTGCCGCTTCGCGCCTTCGGCATCGGTCCGGGCGACGAGGTGGTGGCGGCGCCGCGCACCTTCGTCGCGTCCGCGACCTGCGCCATGCTGGTCGGGGCGACTCCGGTCTTCGCCGACGTCGATCCCGACAGCGGCAACATCACCGCCGAGAGCATCGAGGCGGTGCTGACCGAGCGGACCAAGGCGATCATCCCCGTCCATATCGCCGGCTGGCCGTGCGACATGCCGGCGATCATGGCGCTCGCCGAGCGGCGCGGCCTACTCGTCATCGAGGATTGCGCCCAGTCGCACGGCGCCGAGATCGACGGCCGCCCGGCCGGAAGCTTCGGCCACGCAGCGGCGCTCTCCTTCTGCCAGGACAAGATCCTAAGCACCGGCGGCGAGGGCGGCGCGACCCTGTTCAGGGACGAGGCCGCCTGGGAATGGGCGTGGAGCTTCAAGGACCATGGCAAGAACCGCCGCAAGGCGGTGGCTCCTCCGGGCCCCGAATTCCGCTGGGTCCATGACGAGGTCGGTACCAACTGGCGCCTCACCGGCCCGCAGGCCGCGATCGGGCTGAAGCAGCTCGAGAAGCTCGCCGGGTGGAATGAAGCGCGCACGCGCAATGCGGCGATCTGGGCCGAGGCGCTTGCCGGAGTGCCCGGCCTGCGGGTGCCGCTGCCGGGACCCCGCTTCCGCCACGCTTATTACAAGTTCAACTTCTATCTCGAGCCCGGCGCCGAGGGCGCCCGACCGGAGATATTGAAGCGCGCGCAGGAGGCCGGACTGGGCCTCTCCACGGGATCCGCTTCCGAAGTCTATCGCGAGAAGGCGTTTGCCGGCCTTCCGGCGCCCGATCTGCCCAACGCCCGCGCGATGACCGGCAGCAGCCTGACCGTCACGGTCCACCCGACCCTCGATCGCGACCGGCTCCGGCTTCGGGCCGCCAGGCTCGCGGAGCTGATCCGGGCGGTCGTGGGTTAAGCTTCCCGCAAAGGGCCTTTTGGTCTAAGGACCGCCATTCCCATGATATTCCAGCTTGTCAGACGAGTGTCCTCGGCGGACCGGGCGCAAAAGCGCCTGATCCTGGTGGTTTATGACGTCGTCGCGATGATGTCCGCTCTGGTGGCGGCCTTCTCGGCGCGTCTCGGCGAGCCCTATCTGCCCCTCGATCCGATCGTCATGCTGGCGGGAGCCATCTCGATCGTGGTCGGCCTGGCCGGCCTGTTCCAGCTTCGAATCTACCATATCGTGCTTCGCTTCTTCGATCTCGGAACGGTCAGCCGGATTCTCTTCGGCGCCGCCATCGCCGCGACCGCCTGGGTGATCCTGGTCTATTTCATGCGCGCGTCGATGGTGGTTGACGGCATCCGCATCCTGGTGCCGCGATCGGTCGGCTTCATCTACGGCGGCTTCCTGTTCGTGCTCCTGTTCATGGGCCGCTACGCGATGGCGGCGCTGGTCATCGGCGCCGAGCGCAAGCATCCGACCGGCCGGGCGGGCCGGCGCAACATCGTCATCTACGGCGCCAATTCGGCCGGCATCAGCCTCGCCGAATCGGTCCGCCGCGACCGGCATTTCCGCCTCTGCGGCTTCGTCGACGACGATCCCGCCCTGCGCGGCCAGATCATCGCCGGATCCCAGATTCATCCCCCCGCGGCGCTGGCCGGCCTGGTCAACGACAATGCGGTCAGCGAGGTCTTCCTCGCCATGCCCAACGCGACCCGCTCGCAGCGGCTGAGCGCGATCGAGCGGCTGAACAAGCTCAACGTCCAGGTGATGACGGTGCCGGCGCCGGAGGAGATCGTCTCCGGCCGCTTCACCGTCAGCGACGTCCGGCCGATCGACGTCAACGACCTCCTCCGCCGCGACCCGGTCGAGCCCCTGAGCGACCTCATCAAGGAAGTGGTCGACGGCCAGACCATCCTCATCACCGGCGCCGGAGGCTCGATCGGCTCGGAGATCTGCCGCCAGATCGTCCGGGTCCGCCCGGCCAAGCTGGTCCTTCTCGATCATAGCGAGTTCGCGCTCTACACGATCGAGCAGCAGCTGCTCGAGCTAATGAAGGACCGCGATCCCCGCGACCGTCCGGAAGTGATCCCCGTCGTCGGCTCGATGCTCAACGAATTGCTCGTCCGCGATATCATCCGGATGCACGGCGTCGAGACCATCTACCACGCCGCCGCCTACAAGCACGTGCCCCTGCTCGAGCATAACGAGGTCGTCGGCGTCGAGAACAACGTGCTCGGCACCTGGGTGCTCGCCCGCGCCGCCTTCGACGCCAAGCTGACCCGCTTCACCATGATCTCGACCGACAAGGCGGTCCGCCCGGAGAGCGTGATGGGCGCGAGCAAGAGGGTCGCCGAGCTCGTCATCCAGGCGCTCGCCGAGCAGGGCGAGACCCGCTTCGGAATCGTCCGCTTCGGCAACGTGCTCGACAGCTCGGGCTCCGTCGTCCAGACCTTCCGCGAGCAGATCCGGCGCGGCGGCCCGGTCACCGTCACTCATCCCGAAGTCACCCGCTTCTTCATGTCGATTCCGGAAGCGACCCAGCTCGTCCTCCAGGCCAGCGCCATGGCCCGGCACGGCGAGGTGTTCGTGCTCGACATGGGCGAGCCGATCCGGATCGCCGAGCTCGCCCGCAACATGATCTCGCTGTCGGGAATGACGGTCCAGGACGAGGACAATCCCGCCGGCGACGTCGAGATCGCCTATGTCGGCCTTCGCCCGGGCGAGAAATTGTACGAGGAATTGTTCGTCGGCGAAGGCGCGCTCGACACGGCTCACCCGCGCATCAAGATGGCCAAGGAGCGCTTCATCTCCTTCGCCGAGCTCCGCCCCCCTGTCGATCGCCTGCGCGCCGCCATCTTCGCCGGCGACGCCGTCGCCGTGCGCGAGAAGCTCCAGGAGCTGTTCGCCCCCGACCAGGGCGAATTGGGCCGCCCGGCCGAGCGCCCGGAGGGGATACCGAGGGACACGAGGGTGGTGAATTAGCCCTCGCGTACTCCCTGCCGCGAAGCGGCGGGGAGG
>JBEVDE010000347.1:0-8086 GCA_040514175.1 Allosphingosinicella sp.
GGCGGGCTCGTCGAGAAGCCACAAGGGCGCCCCGCTCGCCACCACCCGCGCCAGCATCGCGCGCTTCCTCTGGCCGGTGGAGAGCATCCGGACCGGAACGTCGCCGAGCGGTTCCAGGCCCATCGCGGCCATCGCGTCCGCCGCGCCGGAGCCGTCGAGCCGGCTCCAGAAGGCGAGCGCCCGGGCCAGGCCCAGCTTCGCATCGAGGGCGAGCCCTTCGTCGGCGAGCGCCGCCGCCGCCGCGCGCTCGACGGTCCCGGCCGAGGCCTGGAGAAGGCCCGCGGCGAGCCGGATAAGGCTCGACTTGCCGGCCCCGTTCGGACCGGCGATCAGGGCCGCGCCGCCGGGCTCGAGCGCCAGGTCGAGCCCCTCGAACAGGAGCCGGCCGCCGCGGACGCAGGCGACGGCGCGGAGTTCGAGCAGGCTCAACCCTTCGCCTCCCCGCCGGCCGCTTCCTCGATCGCGTGCATGTCGGCGTCCGAGAAGCCGAAATGGTGGCCGGCCTCGTGGACGATGACATGGGTGACGAGGGCCTCGAGGCCGACCCCGGTTTCGGCCCATTCGTCGAGCAGGGGCCGGCGATAGAGGTGGATCATGGCGGGGAGCTCGCCCGAGAGCATCGACGATTGCTCGCCGATCGGCCGGCCGGTGTAGAGGCCGGAAAGCTCGAACGGATCCTCGATTCCGAGCTCGGCCAGAACCTCCTCCTCGGCGAACTCGTCAACCCTCAGCACGACGTCCTCGAGATGGCGCCGGAAATGGTCCGGCATGCGGGCGATGGCGGCGTCGGCCAGCCGCTCGATCTGAGCCGCGTCGGGCGCAAGGGTTTGACGCTCGTCGGTCACCTGAGCGACATAGTCAGTTATGAAGGGGACAGACAATGACGCTCAATGACGAGGAGCGGGCGGCGGCGCTCGCGGGGCTTCCCGAGTGGCGCTACGAGCCGGCGGAACGGGCGATCCGCCGCGACTTCCGCTTCGCCGATTTCGGCGAGGCCTTCGCCTTCATGGCCCGGGCGGCGCTCGCGGCGGAGAAAGCCGATCACCATCCCGACTGGTCGAACAGCTGGAACAAGGTCGCGGTCGCGCTCAGCACCCACAGCGCGGGCGGCGTGACCGGCAAGGACATCGCTCTGGCGAGGGCGATGGACGGCTTCGCGGGCGGCTTGCCCTGAGCGCGGCCTGCCCCTAGAGGGTGCGGCCTCCAGAGCATGCGGAGCGGTGGCCGAGTGGTCGAAGGCGCTCGCCTGGAAAGTGAGTATACGCCAAAAGCGTATCGAGGGTTCGAATCCCTCCCGCTCCGCCACTTCCCTTCAGAGCACGACCTAGTTCGATCTCAAAGGATTCTGTGTACTCGCACGAACACAAATTCTCTGACTGGCCATCCAGGGTCGCTGGTGCCGCAAATCGATGCGAATCGACCGACTGCCGCGATGTCGCGCTAGTGTTTATTTTCTGCATCCGGCAGAAGGTCGTCGGGCTCTCCCAAGGCTCTTGTAAGACGGGCAAGACGGATCTTGGCTTCGATCCGAGCAGCCCGGGCTCTATCGCGTGCGGCCTGCCGCTGCTCTGCCGTCGAGCTGTCGTCTTTCATGATTTCTTCAACCGCCTCAGCTTCCACCACAAACTTCGCAGCGCCTTCCTTAGCCTCCGTTGCCAATTTCTCGAACTCCGCAGCCTGAGGAACGAACGCAGTTGAAATGCACCCCATTACAAAAAAGAAAAGAGCGGCAATCCAACAAAGTGACCCCGGTATCAGCCAATACCCTGTTGCTTTCTGTGTCTTCAGACTGGCCAACGCGTCTTCTTCCAACGGCTCGGGATTCCATGCACGTTTTAGTCCATCCGCCGATAAAAGGCTCAATCCTATTGTCCAACAAATGCCACCTATAAGAGCGCACAGCATTCCTCCACCAAAAAAGAATGCAGCCTCTTTAAAGGCTTCAGCTCTTAACTCATCTGCTCCAAGAAGAGCAATCAATGCACCTCCGTTAACTGCGAGCAAAGCGCCCAATGTCCACTTAAGAAGATCGCCAGCCAAGTCACTAGTAGCTTGAGCACCGCCAAAGAGGCTTTGCCGCCTCAAAAGCTCTATTTCGCTGCTCGGGGATGGGGGTTGAGAGACCATGCTTAGTACATAACCAAGAGGTGAGCGATCAACAATGCCGTACTGGCAAGCAATTTCCTGGATCGTACCTTCTGCGGTCACCCGGGGCGCTAAGGCCGCTACAAGCAATATGTGGCTTTGATTACAGTCGACAGAGAACCGTACCTTAAGCTTTGCGACCTCTGAGCCGCCTCGACATCGCCACCAGCGGATAGAGGAAGCCCAGCGCCTTCGGCAGCGGCACCGCGACCCTGTCGGCGGGGCTGACGAGCTGGCGGCGGAGTTCGGCATATTTGAACTTGAGGCCGGGCAGAAGCGCGAATTGCATGAGGTGGATGGTGCCGGTGCCGAGCAGCTTTTCGTTGAGCTCGGCGGTCAGCGTGCGGCCGGCGAGCTTGCGCAGGGCGACGGCGAGGAGCCAGCGGTTGACTCGGTCGGAGCGGAGCTCGGCGGCGAGGGCGGGCGGCAGAGGCGTGGCGAAGAGCCGTTCGCACAGCAGCAGGGCCTGGGCGGGCGCCCGTCCCGCGCCCAGCTCCTGCGAGCGGCGGTAGAGGCGCTCGATCTCGTCGGGCGGGCAGGCGCCGATGAGGGCGCCGACGTCGGCGATCCATTTCAGGCGGAACCAGGCGCTCGAGGCGCCGTGGATGCACAGATAGGCGAACAAGTCGTCGAAGCGCAGGGTGTCGAGGAATTTCCCCTTCGAAACCTCGACCCGCCGCCGCGGCGAATCGGGGCCTACTCCGGGAAGCAGCATCTCATTGTCGTTGAGCCGGGAGTGGAGCTCGACGGTCAGCCGGCCGTCGCTCGCCGTCCAGACCGATTCCTTCCAGTGGCGGTGCCACAGGCCGAGCCGCTCCCGGCCGAGCGCGCCTTCCGGCGACGAGAGGCGATAGCCCGCCGCCTCCAGCAACCGGGCGGCGGCCTCGACGGCCTCCGGCGGGACGAGCAGGTCGATGTCCCAGCCCATCTTGGGGCCGATCGAGCCGTAGGCGAGCACGCCCAGGGTGACGCCCTTGACGAAGAGGTGGCGGATCCCGGCCGCGTCGAGCAGGCCGGCGAGGCGAAGCGATTCCGCGGTCAGAAGCAGATTCTGCCGCATGATCCGGTCGCTCGCCGACCGGAGGCGCTCGGCGGCCTCCCCGGGCACGGCGGCGCCGGACTGCCTGAGCGCGTTCCACACCAGGCCCTCGACCCGGTGGCGGCCCGCGATCCGGGCCGCAAGGGCCCAGTCGACTCCGTCCGCGGCGGCGCGCAAAGCCGAGTCGCGCGCTGGCGTGGGCGGCCATCGGCAGCAGGCGGCGACGAGCCGGAATTCGCGGGACAGGTGCACGCCGGCGGTCCTAGGCGATGAGCGAGCGCCTCAACAAGAGTTGCCACGTTCGAGCCCCATCCTGTAACGCCCGGCCATGGCCGCTCCCGTCACCAGACCGCGCCGCGCCCGGCCGCGCCTCGCCGACGGGCCGATGCTCGCCGAGGCGCTGGCGGCGCTGGCCCTGGCCTCGCTGGCCATCGCCTTGTTGCCGTTCAGGCGGGTCGCCGCCGCCGCCTCCGCGCCGGGGCGCAAGGCCGCCCGGACCGATCCCGAGACGGTCCGCCGCGCCCGCTCGGCGGTGACCGGCTGGTCGCGCCGGGTGCCGTGGCGGGCGGTCTGCTTCCAGAAGGGCCTCGCCGTCCACTGGATGCTCCGCCGCCGGGGCATCCCCTCGGTGCTCCTCTACGGCGCCCGGCGCGACGGCGAAGGGCTCGCCGCCCACGTCTGGGTCGACGTCGACGGCGAGACGGTGATCGGCGGCGAGGAGGCGCCGAATTTCGCCTGCCTCGCCCGATTCCCGCCGGATTGCGCCTGAGCGCGTCCGGTGAGTGTCAGCGGCAGGGGCCAATCCCTTGAGGGTGCAGGTTTTCCTAGTCTAGCGCGATCAACGTGGGTAAGGGACCGAGGCAGAGGGTTCCGAACAGACGATGCTGGGGTTGAATAAGGGAGCGCTGGTCTGCGCGCTGTCGCTCGTCACGGGCGCGGCGGCGCTCGCCCAGACGCCTTCGACGAGCTCGCCGGGGACGAGCACGCCGCCCCCGCCGACCCCGACCCCGCCCTACATTCCAGAGCCCGCTCCCGCGCCGTTGCCGTCGGCCGTCGCGCCGACGCCGGGATCGGCCGTCCAGGCGCAGCCGTCCGGAGCCCGGACGAGCCCGGTCATCGCCCCGGCCGCGGCGCTGCCGCGCAACCGGCCTGCGACCCTGCCCGGCCCGACCCACGATCCGCTCAACATCGATCCAGGCAAGGATCCGATCCTCCAGCTCGCCCGAAGCCAGGCCTCGCCGGAGATGTTCCGGAGCGTCGTCGCGACCGCGGTGGAGCGCCATCCCGCCACCCAGGAGGCGAGGGCGACCAGCGCCGAGGCCGGCGCGGTGGTCGACGAGGCCAGGGAAAGGCGCCTTCCGTCGATCGACCTCAGCGTCTCCTCCTACCGGGTGCTCTCGCGCGACTTCTCCAACGACGAGCAGAACATCATCGAGCGTTCGCGCCCGGCGGCGCGCACCGATGCGATCCTCAACGTCAACCAGACCGTCTTCGATTTCGGGGCGAGCGCGAACCGGGTGCTCGCCGCCGGGGCGCGGCTGCGCGCGGCCGCGGCCGAGGCCGAGGCGAGCGCCGACCGTATCGCCCTCAACACCGTCGCGTCCTGGTACGACGTCTTCGCCTACCGGGCGCTGGTGGCGCTGAGCGAATCCTTCGTCGCCAACCAGCGGGAGCTTCGCGAGGCGGTCGAGGAGAGGGTCCGCCAGGGCGTCTCGGCCCAGGGCGACACGGCCCGGGTCGAGAGCTATCTCGCCTCCGCGCAGACCCGGCTGGCCGGCTTCCGGCGGCTGCTCGCCAATGCCGAGGCCCGCTATACCGAGCTGACCGGATCGCCGCCGCCCGCCTATCTCGAGCGCGCGCCGATCCCGCAGACCCCGGCGCTCACCCGCGACGCCGCCGCTCTCGCTGGGATGAGCACTCCGGCGGCGCGCTCCGCCCAGGCGATGGCCGATTCCGCCCGGCGCGAGGCTCGGGCGACCAAGAACGACCGGCTGCCGCAGATCAGCGCCGGGATCGACGCCGGGCGCTACGGAGTCTTCGAGAACGACCGCGACTACGACATTCGCGGCCGGGTCACGCTTCGCCAGAGGCTGTTCGGAGGAACCGAAGCGCGGGTCGCCCAGGCCCGGGCCCGGGCGGTGTCCGCCGACGCCCGCGCCGCCCGAATCCGCGACGAAGCCTCGCGCGACGCCGCCATCGCCTGGTCCGACGTCAAGGCCCTGGAAGAGCAATTGCGGGCGCTCGAGGCGAGCTACCTCGCCAGCCGCCAGTCGCGCGACGTCCTCATCGAGCGCTTCATCAACTCGCGCGGCAGCCTGTTCGACGTGGTCGCCGCCGAGGACGCCTATTTCGAGACCGCGACGGCCTTCATCCGGACCTTGAGCGAGCTCGACGCGGCCCGCTACGTGCTGCTGTCGAGGACCGGCAATCTGCTCGATTCGCTGGGCATCGATCCCGTCCGAGTCGGAGGCCAGGATGAGTAGCGAGCACGACATCAAGCCGGCCATGCAGCCCCGCTTCGCGGCGTGGCTGATGGAGCCGATGCGGCGCAACCGCCCGGTCTACCTCAAGGTCGCGCTGGCGGCGGTGGTCATCAACCTGTTCGGACTGATGACCTCGCTGTTCACGATGATCGTCTACGACCGGGTGGTCCCGAACAACGCCACCTCGTCGCTTGTGGCGCTGTCGATCGGCCTCGCCATCGTCGTCGTCTTCGACTTCATCCTGAAGCTGCTGCGCGCCTATTTCGTCGACATCGCCGGAGCGTCCATCGACCGCGACGTCGGCGAGACCCTGTTCGAACGCCTGCTTCGCCTCCGGCTCGACCTGAAGAAGGGCTCTACGGGCTCGCTGACCGGGCTGATGCGCGAGCTCGAGGCGCTTCGCGACTTCTTCACCTCGGCGACCCTGACCGCGATCGTCGACCTGCCCTTCATCATCCTGACCATCTCCGTGATCGCGATCATCGGCGGCTGGGTGGCCCTGGTGCCGGCGCTGATGGTGCCGCTGGTGATCATCGTCGGAGCGCTCACCCAGCCGGCGATGGACCGGCTCTCCGCCAAGGCGATGGGCGAAGGCATGGCCAAGCAGTCGGTGCTGGTCGAGACGATCGGCGGGCTCGAGACGGTCAAGGCCGCGGGCGCCGGGCCGCTGCTCGCCCGGCGGTGGGACAAGGCGATGGAGAATCACGCCGACAGCTCGCTGAGGCAGAGGCTCATCTCCAGCATCGGAATCACCACCGCGACCTCGGCCGGGACGATCTCCTACGCCGGCGTGGTGATCGTCGGGGTCGGCATGATCGCGACCCAGGATCTGACCATGGGCGGCCTCATCGCCTGCTCGATCCTGGCCGGCCGCGCTGTCGCGCCGCTGGCGCAGATCTCGCAGCTCCTCTCGCGCATGACCTCGACCCGGACCGCCTACCGGCAGCTCAACGACATGATGAACCTGCCGCCGGAGGGTCCGGAGGGCGAGGGGCTGAAGCTGGCCGGGCTGAAGGGCCGGATCGAGTTTCGCAACGTCAACTTCAAATATCCCGGAGCGGCCGAGAAGACCCTCGAGGACCTCAATTTCACCATCGCTCCGGGCGAGCATGTCGCCCTGCTCGGCCGGGTCGGCTCCGGCAAGTCGACCATCGCCCGGCTGATCCTCGGCCTCTACCCGCCCGAGGAGGGGCTGGTGATGGTCGACGGCACCGACATCCGCCAGCTCGATCCGCTCGAGATGCGCCGCTATATCGGCGCGGCGCTCCAGGAGAGCGTCCTCCTGACCGGCTCGGTGCGCGAGAATATCGGCCTCGCCCGGGACCATGTCGACGACGAGGAGCTGCTTCGCGCTTCCGAGCTGTCCGGCACCCACCAGTTCATGGGGACGATCGCCAACGGCTACGACCTCAGGCTCGCCGACCGCGGCGAAGGCCTGTCGGGCGGCCAGCGCCAGTCGATCGCGCTCGCCCGGGCCCTCGCCGGCCGGCCGCCGGTGCTGGTCTTCGACGAGCCGACCAGCGCGATGGACGCGCAGACCGAGACCGCCCTCATCCACCGGCTCCGCGACGAATTGAAGGATCGCACCCTGGTGCTGATCACCCACCGGCCGCCTTTGTTGGCTTTGGTGAGCCGGATCATGCTGATCGAGCGCGGCAAGGTCGCGATGGACGGGCCGCGCGACGAAGTGCTCAAGCAGATCACGCGGCAGCAGACGCCGCCCACCAAGGCGGCCTGAGCCATGAACGAGCACACCCACATCGAGGATCTGACCGACCGGATCAAGCCGCGGACGGCGTCGAACGTGCTGCTCTGGGTGGTGATCGGCTTCTTCGTCGTTTTCATCATCTGGGCGTCGCTGACCGAGCTCGACCGCACGGTGCGCGGCCAGGGGCGGGTGATCGCCACCTCGCAGCTCCAGGTCGTCTCCAACCTCGAGGGCGGAGTCATCGAGGCGATCAACGTCAAGACCGGGCAGCAGGTCAAGGCCGGTCAGGAGCTGATCCGGCTCGACCGGACCGCCACCGGCTCCGAGCTCGGCAGCGGCGAGGCTTCGGCCAATGCCCTGGGGATGAAGATCGCGCGCCTCTCGGCCGAGGTTGCCGGCCGCGAGCCCGCCTATCCGGCCCCCGCCGACCAGGCGGCGGCGAGCCAGCTGACGATCGAGCGCTCCCTCCACGCCTCGCGAATGCAGGAGCTGGGCAGCGTGATCAGCGCGGGCCAGGCCCGGGTCGCCCAGGCCAGCCGGGCCGTCCAGGAGGCCCAAGCCTCCTACGACGCCCGGGTGACGGCGCGCGACGCCCGCCGGCAGGAATTGAACCTGATCAGGCCGATGGTCGAGCGGGGCCTCGAGCCGCGCCTGTCGCTGATGCAGGCGGAGAGCGCTTATGCGGTCGCGGTCAGCGAGGCGGCCGCCGCC